>JBQLZI010000208.1:0-4943 GCA_052168195.1 Phycisphaerales bacterium | reverse complement strand
GCATGTGGGCGATCAGTTCCGCCGCGGCCAGCCGCTGCTCGGCCGACGCCGAACGCGCCAGGGTGTCCACCATCGCCGACAGTCTGTCCCCCGCCGCCGCCAGCCACATCGCCCGCGTCGGCTCTTTCAGCCGCTCCCAGCGCAACGCCGCCACCGCCAGCGCATCGGTTGCGCGGTCGCGTGGGCGGATTTCCGTGAGCAGCGCGCGCGTGATCGCGTCCGCCTCCAGCGGCCCCGCCACGCGCAGGCCCTCGATGAGCGCCGCCAACCTGCTGCGCCGCGGGATCTTGCGCAGAATGTTCAACCGATCGGCCAGGCCGATCCCTCGGGTGGGCATCCGTTCCCTTCCGTGTTGCGCTCGCGCCGAACCGACGCTTCCTGCCCGCCGTAGAGCAAATCGTGGGCCCACGCGTCGTCACGTCCTGCCCACTATGGGTTGAAGCCGGCGCAACTTCTGCCGCTACATTTTGCGATTCTTCCGCCGGATTTTTTGAGGAAATCGCCAACTCGTGCTTGTTGATTTTCAACCTCGCCGTACACTCGGCCCCGAAGCGAGCGACCGCAAACTTCGAGTTCCTCCCCTCGAACCCCACTGCAAGGCCGCCGGATGAACGCCCCACCCAAAGCGCAAACGCTCCTCCAGGCGTATCGCGTCCTCTTCTACCGCAGGGCTCTCCACCCCGAGCTCTTCCGCGTCGCCAACCGCATTTTCATCGCGCACCGCGACTACGAGTTCGAGGGCTGGGTCCTCCCCGGCGCCCACATCCTGCGCTTCCAGCACGGCGCCACCACCGCCGTCGAACTCCTCACCAACCAGGACTCGGGCCTCCCCGATCGCGGCGTCGCCGCCGGCTTCCCCGCCATGGGCGAACGCGACCACGATCAGGCCTTCGACAACGGCGTCCGCGCCGTCTACACCGTCCAAACCGAAACCCTCTCCGAGAACCTCTACCAGGCCACGTACCGCGAACTCGTCGATTTCGCCCGCGAGAACGACGCCGCGTCCCACCTGTACCAGGCCGAGGACGGCGGCAAGTGCGCCTCCATCCTCGACGTGCAGCGCTTCCGCAAAGAGATCCACATCCAGGCCTACCACCTGCTCAGCGTCGGCGGCATCGTGATCCGCTCGCAGACGATTTTCGAGCACGCCTGAGCGATCTCCAGCAGAACCCACACTTTGCGCAGTGTTACTTTTCCCCTTTCCTCGCGGGAAAGGGTTGATCCGTGCCCACCGACCCAGTAAGAAGGGTTCGGAGAGTCGCCGTTCACGCACAGAACCGCGACGGAGTCAGCAACTCAGCACGGAGAACCACATGCTCACACGCTCGCACCGCGTCGGCGGCGCCGTCGCCATCGCCTCGCTCCTCGGCCTCGCGGACGCGGCAGGCGCAGGCGTCAGTCTGCGCTCCACCATCGGGCCCAGCGCCGGCAACCACAATCCCGGCGGCGGCAGCATCTCGATCGCCTATCTCGGCGGCGGCTTCTTTCTGGGCACCGACAACACCGTCCTCGCCGAGTCGGATCAGTTCCAGTTCACCGGAATGAACGGCGCCGGCGATCAACAGACCATGACGTACTCCTACGACGCCGCAGCGCAGTCGGACTACGGCGTCCTCCGCGCGCGCTTCAGCCATTCGCTGACCAACTCGTTCCACAACCCCGCCAACACCCGCTGGATCGACGATCAGACCACCGGCGTGCCGTCCTATTTCACGGGGCAGTCCTTCACGAGATTCAACGACGACATCACCGTGGCCGCCGCCGGCGACGCGGCCTCCGTCTCGTTCGTGATGCGCATCACCGGGGAAGTCTCCTCGGTTCCGCTCGGCTCGTTCGGGCAGATCGCGCTGTGGCGCGAACTCCCCTCCGGCGGCACCACCACGTTCGAGCGATTCAACAGTTTCGAGGGGTCAGGCCCGCTCACGGTGGACGAACTCGTCGAAACGCCGACCTTCGCGTTGAACAACGGCGTGGTCAGCGTGGGTCTCGGTCTCCAGACCTGGCTCACGATGGACCTCACCGACGACGGGTTCCCTGACGGCTCCGACGCCTCGCTCTCGGTCGACGCGTTCAACACCATGCGGATCGCCGACATCATCATCCGCGACGCAGCCGGGAACGAACTCGACGCGACCTCCATCATGGGCTCGTCGGGCCTCGACTACCTCGCCTTCATTCCCACGCCGGGCGCCGCCTCCCTGCTGGGGGCCGCAGCGGCGATGACGCTCCCCCGCCGTCGCCGCGCCTGAGCCGCGCCGGGTAACAAATCACCCTTGACCGCCCGCCCGCTCCACGATCCGAGCGGGCGGCGTTCGTTTTGCCCTCCCGCGCTACCATCCGACCGCCCCAGAACCACCCCGGACCTACGCCGGAAAGCCACCGACCCATGTCCACCGACGCGCAGCAAACCAAACGCAACTACCGCGACACCCTCAACCTCCCCAAGACGCCCTTCCCCATGAAGGCCAACCTCGTTCAGAACGAGCCGGCTTCCCTGAAGCGCTGGACCTCCATCAACCTCTACGAGCGCACCCGCGAGGCCCGCGCCGACGCCAAGCCCTTCGTCTTCCACGACGGCCCGCCCTACGCCAACGGCGACATCCACCTCGGGCATCTCCTCAACAAGTGCCTCAAGGACTTCGTCGTCCGCGCGCGCACCATGGAGGGCTTCGACACGCCCTACGTCCCCGGCTGGGACTGCCACGGCCTGCCCATCGAACACAAGGTCATGGCCAACCTCGTCGAGACGGGCAAGATCGACAAACTCGCCGACCTCCCCGAAGACACCCGACGCATGGCCGTGCGCAAGGCGTGCAAGGCCTACGCGGAGAAGTACGTCAAACTCCAGCGCGGGCAGATGGAGCGCCTGCTCACCCTCGCCGACTACGAGAACCCCTACCTCACCATGTCGCCCTCGTACGAAGGCGCGACCATCGAACTCTTCGCCGACCTCGTCGAGCAGGGGCTCGTCTTCCGCCAGTTGAAGCCGGTGCACTGGTCGATCGCCAACCAGACCGCGCTCGCCGAGGCCGAACTCGAGTACCAGGACCGCGAAGACCCGTCGATCTACGTCGACTTCGAGGCCGCCGACGCCGACGCCGTCTACGACGCGTTCGGCCTGCCGCCCGCGTCCGACGATGATGACGACGAAGACGATGACGCTACCCGGAGCGTCGGCAAGCGCCCCTCCTCGCGCCCGTCGTTCATGATCTGGACGACCACCCCGTGGACGCTCCCCGCGAACATCGCGATCGCCGTCCACGAGAAGTTTGAGTACGCGCTCGCGCGCGTCGACGGCAACATCACCGTCGTCGCCAGGGAACTCCTCGAAACCGTCGCCAAGGTCGGCAAGGCCGAGGACATCACGATCATCGCCACCACCACGGGCGACAAACTCGTCGGGCTCCGCTACCGCCACCCGTTCGTGAACAGCGACGCGCTCGCGCACACCCTCTCCCCTGCGGGGAGAGGGCATGGTGAGGGCTCGTCTTCCTCCCCTCCCACTCGTGGGAGGGGTGAGGGGGAAGGTCTTCCTTCCGGGGTGCTGCACCGCATCGTCTCGGCCGACTACGTCACGCTCGAAGACGGCACGGGTCTCGTCCACACCGCGCCGGGCCACGGCGTCGAGGACTACCAGACCGGTCTGCGCGAGAACCTCCCCATCTACTGCCCCGTGCGCGACGACGGCACGTACGACAGCACCGCGCCCGACTTCGTCCGCGGCAAGACCGTCTGGGACGCCAACCCCGTCATCACCGAGCACCTGCAGAAGTCAGGCCACCTCTTCCACGCCTTCAACTTCACCCACTCCTACCCCCACGACTGGCGCAGCAAGACGCCCGTCATCTTCCGCGCCACCGAGCAGTGGTTCATCGGCGTCGACCGCCCCACCAACCGCGACAAGAAGTCGCTCCGCGCGCTCGCGCAGGGCTTCATCGAATCGCAGATCAAGTTCATCCCCGAGTGGGGCCGCAACCGCCTGCGCGGCATGCTCGAATCACGCCCCGACTGGTGCGTCTCCCGCCAGCGCGCCTGGGGGCTCCCCATCCCCGCGTTCTTCCAGAAGGACGCGGAAGGGAACACGACCACGCTCCTCACCGCCGCTTCCGTGCGCGCGGTCGCCAAGGTCTTCCGCGAGGCGCCCGGGGACGGGGGCTCGGACGCGTGGTTCGAGATGACGCCCGCGCAACTTCTGAAGCACTACGACCCCGCGAACGACCCGGACGCGCCCGCGAACCTCAACCTCGACGCGCTTGAGAAGTCGCGCGACATCCTCGACGTGTGGTTCGAATCCGGCTCATCCTGGCACTCGGCGCTGCGCGACCGCTTCGGCGACGCCGCGTTCCCCGTCGAACTCTACCTCGAGGGCTCCGACCAGCACCGCGGCTGGTTCCAGTCGTCGATGCTCGTCGGGCTCGGCGCCACCGGCCGTCCGCCCTACAACGCGCTGCTCACCCACGGCTTCATGGTCGACAAGGACGGCAAGAAGATGTCCAAGTCGCTCGGCAACGCGCTGAACGTCGAAGACCTCCTGAAGAACTACGGCGCCGACGTCTGCCGCTGGTGGGTCGCCTCCCTCGCCTACGAGAACGACATCAAGGTCGACCCCTCGTTCTTCGACACCGCGGGCGAGTCGTACCGCAAGGTGCGCAACACGCTCCGCTTCCTGCTGTCGAACCTCGCCGACTTCACCCCCTGCAAGGCCGACCAGGGCCACTCCACGCGCACCGGAGACTGCGTGCCGTGGACCGCGTTCACCCCCAACTCGATCGACGCGTGGGCGCTGGCCGAGGCCAACGCGCTCTCGAAGGAAGTCCGCGCCGCCTACGACGCCTGCGATTTCCGCGCCGCGTCGCTCGCGCTCTACGACTTCTGCAACGACACGCTCAGCGCCGTCTACCTCGCCGCGGTGAAGGACCGGCTCTACTGCGACCCGCCGAACT
>JBQLZI010000207.1:0-4956 GCA_052168195.1 Phycisphaerales bacterium | reverse complement strand
ATCCTCCCCTCGTCGACCGCCACCCGCAGCAGCGGCGTCCCGGGCTGGAGCGCATCATCGAACAGCGCGATCACGTCCCGCGCGCCGCCCGCCTGGGCATGCCGGTAGACCTGCCTCGGCGGCGACGCGACCGCCTCCAGACCGTCGATCGACAACCGGGGCGCCGCCGGACGCACGAACAGCACAGGCTCGCCGCGAAAGAGCGTCGTGCCCGGTTCCGCGGCCAGCGCGAAATCGATCGACGCTTCGCCCGCTTGCTCCAACGCCGCGAGCAGATCGGGCGTCTCGAACCGCCCGGCGATCACGCGAAACTCCACGCCCCGCGAGCGGGCGAGCGTGAGCGCGCGCTGCGCGTCGTCGACGACCTCACGGAGCGCGTCGGGCATCGCCTCGCCCGCCCACACGCGGTGGAGCTCGCCCGCGTGGGCGCGCACCAGCACGCCCGCGCGGTCGAGTCCCAGCGCGCGCTCATCGGCGGGGAGCGAATCGATGTCGCCCAGCGCGAACGCCGTCGCCTGCAGCCCGATGACCGGCGCCACGCTGGCGCGCCAACGCTCGCCCGGCGCGTCTTTCGGGAACGCCACCGAGGCGCGCGCGAACTCCGTCCACCGGGCCAGCATGGCGGCCCAGGTCATCGCCGACAGCGGAAGCGGATCGGGATTCGCAGGATCGTGCATGCCACAACCCTAGGAACAGCGGCTCACAGTGCGACGACCCGGGTCAGGGGTCCTCGGGTTTCATGCGCGCGAGCGCGAACTCGGCGAACGCTTTCTTCAGCCGTATCAGGTCGACGCGACGCAGGTCGAGCACGCGGCTCGCGTCGCCCGAACCACGCACGAGCACGAACGGCACGCAGACCGCCTCGACGAACACCGGCTGGTTCTCACTCGGCTCGGGGATGTCGACGCACCGATAGCGCACGGACTTCCTTCCCGCGTGGAACTCGCTCTTCCATTCGATCGCGCACTCGTGATCGTGCTTCTCGCGGAGCACCGCGACGTACATCCCGGGGCGGACATCCTCGGGCGCGAGCGAGCTCGCCGCGGTCACCTTCTTCAGGATCTGGCTCATGATTCGGCTCAATTCAACGGTTGTGCCGCTCTCGGGCGCGAACAGGGCGCACGGGCATCGAGCGGCTCGTCACGGGCGGTGGACGAGAATTCGGGGATGTGAAGGGGGGCCGGGAACGCCCGGGCGTGCGATCAGCCGCGGCAGCGAGCGAGATCGGCGACCTGCGACATACCGACTCCGCGCGCACGATCGGCGTTCCGGCGGAACGGCCGGAAGCATGGATCGAGTTGGGGGCGGAATCGGATCACGGCGGGTCCTCGGACTGTGGAGTCCTTCGCGGTGGATATTGAGGAGGACGATGATTGCCCCCAGCATCCGAGAGTCAATCCTCGGGCGGGGCGTTTACGCATCCGAAACACCGATGCAGCCGCTAGAATGAAGGGCCAGATCATCGGGCGTTCGCCCAGCCGCGCAAGGAGACCCGCCGTGCCGTTCTACACCAAACTCGGGCAGATCCCCAAGAAGCGCCACGTGCAGTTCCGCCGGCCCGACGGCCGCCTCTACGCCGAGGAAGTCTTCGGCACCGAGGGCTTCGTCGGCCCGACGAGCACGATGTACCACATCAACCCGCCCACCCAGGTCTACGGCTGGAAAACCGTCTACAAGACCGCGCCCGAGTACGTCGAAACCGACACCATGCGCATGCGCCACCTCATCGGCAAGCGCGTGAAGGCCAAGGGCGATCCCGTGACCGGCCGCGTGGTGCTGCTCGGCAACGCCGACGTCGAACTGGCGATCTGCAATCCCAAAGAGGCGATGTCGTACCACTACAAGAACGGCCAGGGCGACGAGTGCCTGTTCGTGCACTACGGCTCGGGCGTCTGCTACACCATGTTCGGGGCGCTCAAGTTCGGCCCGAAGGATTACGTCGTGATCCCCAAGGGCACGATCTACCGCATGGAGTTCGACTCGCTCCCAGACGACAAGCGCCCGGAGGGCTACACGAAGGACGAGATGCCGTTCGGCAAGTTCCTCGTCGTCGAGACGACCAACGCCAGCCACATCGCCCCCCCGCCGCGGTACCTCTCGAAGCAGACGTCGCAGTTCCTCGAGCACGCGCCGTACTGCGAGCGTGACCTGCGCCTCCCCGAACTGCCGCTGACCTTCGACGAAGAGGGCGAGTTCGAGGTGCGCGTCAAGGCGCGCGACACGATGCACTCGTACATCTACCACTACCACCCGCTCGACGTGGTCGGCTGGGACGGCTGCTACTACCCCTACATCTTCAACATCGACGACTTCGCGCCCATCACGGGCAAACTGCACATGCCGCCGCCGATCCACCAGACGTTCGAGGCGCACAACTTCGTCATCTGCTCGTTCTGCCCGCGCATGCTCGACTGGCACCCCGACGCGATCAAGGTGCCGTACAACCACAGCAACCTCGACTCCGACGAGGTCCTCTATTACGTGGAGGGCAACTTCGGCTCGCGCAAGGGCATCGACGTCGGCTCGTTCACGATGCACCCGCAGGGCATCCCCCACGGGCCGCACCCGGGCACGATCGAGGCGTCCATGGCGCACACCTACACCGCCGAACTCGCGGTGATGGTGGACACCTTCCGCCCGCTCCACCCGACGAAGGCCGCGCTCGAACTCGACGACCCGAACTACCCCAAGACATGGGAAGGCGAGCACTTCCCCAACGCGGCGCGGAACGCCGGATCCAACGGCACGACGAACGGGACGAACGGCCACGCGTCGGGCGTGAAACACGGCCCGGACGGCGCGCCCCTGGGCGGGCGGCTGGGCTCGAAGTCCCCCGGGGCCGCCGACGTCAGCGGCTGAGGCCCAGACAAACATCCACACATCCCCAGCGCGGTCGGACACGCTCCGGCCGCGCTTTCGTGCGCGTGCAGCGGCGTGCGCCCGCGTGTAGCATCGCGGCCCGTGCCGCGTTCCGCACCCATCCCGTCGCTCGCCGCCGCCCTCGCGCTGTGCGCGGGCTCGTGCGCGCAGGCGGAGTCGCTGCAGCCGGTCACGCCGGTGTCGCCGCCGCCGAACGTCGACCGCGTGGCGCCGACGCCGATCCTCGACGGCTCGTCGTTCGCCGGGCTCGCGCTCACGACCGACCCCCAGCCCGGCGATGCGCGGCTCGGAGCGCTCCGCGCGACCGTGTGGACCACCGGAGACGCGCAGCGCGCCGTGCTCGAAGGCGACGTGCGCCTTGATGTGGGCGGGTACTCGCTCCGCGCCGACAGAGCGGCCGTGTGGATCGAGACGCTCTACCCCGCCGAGGGCGAACGCCTGCGCCAGATCGCGGTCTACCTCGACAACGCGCGCGATCCGCTGGCGTCGGCGGGGCAGGTCGTCGCGGCCGACCGCCTGCTGGTGACCGTCGTCGTCTCAGGCGACGTGCTGCTCAAGGCCGACTCGTTCCTGCGGGGACGGCCGACCGACGACCCGTTCCTTGTCGAGGGCGAGCGCCGGATGGCGCGGTTCCTGATCGATTCACTCGCGGTCGCCCAGGCGGGCGAGGCCGCGCCGCTGCTCCGGCCCGTGGATGACGACCTCCGCGTGCCCAGGAGCGCGCTGCGCGACCTGTACGCCACGTCGGCGGAGATCGAGGCGGCCATCCCCCCTCCCGACGACCGACTCCCGCCCGTGCGTGAGGGCGAGGGCGAGATCCGCCCCGCGAGCCAGGGAGTGGTCACGTTCTCGGCGCCCGACGTCGCGTTGCTCAGCCAGCCCGACGAACGCGCCGTCGTGCTGACCGGCGGCGTCGCGCTCCAGCAGGTCGACGCGAGCAGCGGCAAGACCGTCCAACTCACCGCGACCCGCGCGGTGGTCTTCCTGGAGCCGGGCGATCTTCTCGCCGCGTCAACGCCGACCGAGGCCGTGCGCGGCGTCTACCTCGAAGGCGACGTCGTCGCGACCGACGGGTCGTACACGCTCCGCGGCGCGCAGGTCTTCTACGACCCGCAGACCCAGAAGGCGATCCTCGTCGACGCGGTGTTCTGGACCTACGACGAGGTCCGCGGCATCCCGATCTACGCGCGGGCCAAGACGATCCGCCAGGAATCCGAGCGTCAGTGGACGGCCAACGACGTTCGGCTGTCCAACGCCGCGTTCGCTGAGCCCACGCTGTCCATCGGCGCGCGCAGCGTCACGGTGACGCGCGTCGAGCCGTCGGGACGGGCCGGGCTCCGCGCTGGCGGCGACGGCCGCCCCGGATTCGACGCGACGCTCGGCGGGGTGCTCATCGACGCGCGGTCCCCGACGTTCACCGTCGGCGGCGCGCCGGTGCTCCCGCTGCCCCGATACTCGGGCAACCTGTCGAATCCGCCGTTGCGGCGCATCCAGGTCGACAGCCGCGCCGGCTCGCCCGTGCTGCGCACGACGTGGGACCTCGAATCGCTCGCGAACCTCGAGTTCGGGCCCGGCTTCGAGGCCGACCTGCTCGTCGACGGGTACTTCGATCGCGGGCTCGCGCTCGGGCTCGAAGCGTCGTGGTCGACGCCGGAATCCTTCGGCGAGTTCTTCGGCTACGGCATTCTCGACAACGGCGAGGACCGCTTCGCCACCGGACGGGAAATCGAACGCGACAACGATCTCCGCGGGCTCGCGACCTTCGAGCACGCGCTGCGCCTCAACAGCGACTGGACGCTCTTCGTCGAAGCCGCCGTCACGTCCGACCCCGCATACGTCGCCGCGTTCTTCCCGGGGATCGGCGAGACCGCCCGCGAGTTCTCTTCGGGCGTTGCGCTACGGCGCGTGCGCGACAACGAGTACTTCCTCGTGCGCGCGCAGGGCGCGCTCCAGGACTGGGTTCCCAACGAGTACCTGCTCCAGACGCCCGGCGCGGTGACGCAGCGCCTTCCCGAGGCGGCCTACGCCCGCGTTGCCGACGGCCTGTTCGACGGCCCCGTCACGTACTCGTCCGAG
>JBQLZI010000206.1:0-5005 GCA_052168195.1 Phycisphaerales bacterium | reverse complement strand
GGCGTCCAGGTCCGCCCGGAGCATCCGCCCGGTATCGCGGTGGAGCGTCCAGAGGGACGCGTCTTGACCTGCGCCGCTCAAAGTGATCCAAATCTGGACTGGTAGTCTGGGCTTGGCTTCCAAGAAGATCAGGCGAGGCTCGGGAGCGTTACTCGGCTGAGGAGATCGTGAACGAGCCTCGTGAGGCGGAGGTCCATCTTGCTCAGCGTCTCACGGTGAAGCAGATGTGCCGCTAGGTCGGCGTCAGTGACCAGCCCTATTGCAAGTGACGCCGCGCGTACCGCGGGTTGAGGACCGACTCTGGGAAGCGGCTTGACAAACACGGGAAAGAGAACGCGCTGCTGACGCGTCCCGCGGGCCGACACGGATCTATTCACGGACAGCCAGCGACAAAGGCGTCGAGGAACGTCAGCACATCATCGATGTCAAATGTGCCCAACGGCGGGGCGAAGTCCGCCGCGGGATCTGAGACGACGAACGCGTTGAGGAAGCTGAGCACGTCGTCGATGTTGAGCTCGCCGAAGGGAATTGCCAGGTCCGCAGGCCCGCACGGTGAGTTTCGTGGAACTCTTGGGTTCAGAAACCCGCCCCGCAGCACGTAAACTCCGCCGGCCTGTACCCCGCCAGCGTCGGCCTGGGCGATCACCGCGCGGAGAATCGTGCCGCCGTTCGTGGAGACAGTGCCCCCACCGTCGATCGAGTACCAGGCGATCGCGGGATTCGCGTTTGCGGCACCGCCGAGCAGTGTCGTGCCAGCGGCGACAAGGAGATGGATCTGGCAATGTGGCATCGGTTCACTCCTGCGGAACGCGTGTAGTCGGAGAACTGGCGAGGTTCGGTCGCGGAATCAGGGGAGGATCACGACGGGCCCGCCCCCCCGCGCCTCGATGGTCATCGGGAGGTCGAGTGTGCCGCCGTTCCCGGTGAAGTAGACGCCCGAACGTATCTTGACCGGGGTGTCGTACGACGCAAGCGGGGTTGTCTGGAGCATTCGCTGCATTCCCTCGGCCAACGACCTGAAGGGCGCGTAGGGGGTGCCCCAGCTCTGCGAGCCGGTGTACGCCTGGTCGATGTAGAGCGGGTATGAGTGGTGCACGATCGGGCCATCGGTCCAGCCGGCGGCGAAGCTGTTCGTCTTCAGGTAGTTCGACCCGATGCCGAGCGACTCGAACCAGCCTGAATCATCGATGTCGTCCCAATAGACGGTCGCGTAGCTGGTCAGCAGGTAGCGATCGCCCGAGACGTTCGCGATGTTCGCGGGCACGTTCTCGGAGTCCGTGTCTTCGAAGCTGTAGTTGACCTCGTTGACGAACGGATTCGCGTACTGGCCCTGGTCGGGGCGGAACACAAAGTCCGAGGAACTGTTTCGGTTCCAGGTGATGAAGAACGCCTTCCCGCGTTCCTTCATCTCCGCCATGTTCGGCCACACGGAACCATCGGCAAAGAAGTCGACGGGTGTGTAGACCATCGATTCAGGGATGTACGGCGCGAAGATATCCCGAACCAACTGCGTGCGGTCGGCATCTGACGAAGGCCAGTTGTCGCAGCAGCCGTTGAAGGACAGCTCGAGGTCGAGCCAAGTGAACCGCTCGAAGATGCGGGGGTCGCTGAACAGTTCGTTCAGCAGCGCCGGCAGGCTGAACTCCGCGGTCAGGAAGGTGCAGTCGTGCTTGACCAGCAGCACGCCGTCGTCTTTCAGGCAAAGGTCGAGCTCGATCGAGAACGAGTTGTACGCGAGCACGAGCTCATTGAGCGGGACGCGTGAACCGTCATAGGGGAGGTTGGTATTGCTCGGGTGCAGACCTCGCTCGTACGAGTTGTGCGAGCCCTTGTAGCTGAAACTGTCGAGCGTCTGCTGGGCCGAGGCGGGGGCCGCGATCGCCATCGCGGCTGCAAGCGTTGTGATGAAGCGTGTCATGGTCGGTCTCCTTCCGTGAGCGAGCCCGTTACTGGAGGTTGACCAGCACGAGGACGAGGCCCCTGCCCGACTTGAGCGAGGACATCGCCTTGCCGATAGTGGCGCCGCCCGCGCGATCGCGGTCGCTGACCTTCATGGCGTGGCCCGGCGTTCCGGAGGTCGTGAGCAGATCGCCCGCGGTAATCGGGCCGTTCGCGTCTGCATCGCACCAAGTCCAGACCCGCCCCGCCATCGCGACGGGGTGATCGCCGTCGGCGACGGAGCCCTCCTGCGAGAGCGTGAGCCCCACATTCACACCCCCGGCGCCGGAGATGATCCCCGCGACCTTGGTGTCGTAGGCATCGGCCGCGACGGTGAGCCCGCCGAGCGATCCGGCATCGATCGAGACGACCATGCCAGGGACGGGATCGATGTCGCCCGCGATGCGGAACGGCTCGGCGATGTCCGACCCACCGGTGATCGTCAGAACGTGGGTGCTCGTGGTCCCCTCGACCTGGAGCTTCGAAGTCGGGTTGTTGGTACCGATCCCTACATTGCCGGTTGCGAGCTCAATAAAGAAGTCTGTGGCGGGCGTGCCGGTGTCGTCGATCTTGAACGAGAAGTGATCGTCCACATCCGCGGACGTGTCGCCCATGACACCCATCGTCCAGAGACGGGCGCCGACAGTCGCCGAGGAGGCGATTAGATCGATAAGTGCCTCGTTCTGCACGCCGAACCGACCGATCGAGAGCGGGGCCCCCGGGTTGGGCTGGTTGATGCCGACGAACCCGTTGTTCGCGACGAAGACCGCATCCAGGATCGAGCCGTTCGAGGAGTCGAGCGAGTGGCCATCGATCCCCACGACGGACTGGGCCGTCGCAGCGGACTGCGCAGACTGGGCGTTGAATGCGAATGTCGCGGTCTGCGATTGCTTGGCGAGCAGCGAGTAGGGTGTCGCCGTGACTTCCTGCAGCGGTGTGACGAACTGATAGTTGGAGATCGAGTTGAATGGACGGAACCCGATCAACAGGAAGCGCCGGTCTCCGTTGAAGGTCTGAGGGTCGAACTCGATCTGCAGTGTGAAGAGCCCGTCGGATACCGGGACGCTGTCGAAGTCCTGAAAGTCGACGATGTTCCCGCCCGTGGAACTGTCGATCACACGGACTCGCACATCGCGCAGGCCGTCCACCGGGACACCGCTCTCGGTCAGATAACCTTGGTAGGTAAAGGTGTCTGTCAGGGGCTGCGCGGCGACCCCGGCGGCGAAGGCGAGAAGGGCGGCGACAGAAGCGGCGCGGCGGGTTGTTCGGCGGTACATATTGACTCTCTTTCTGGCCTGCGGCACACTGGGAGTGTGATCAGAGCGAAGCGTGGTGCACCGCCCTATGGAGACACGGAGCAGGGCCGCCAAACCGGCAATCGAATTCTGCTATGAACGCGGTTTTTGTTGATACACCCGGCGTGCTGACCCTGCCGCGGCCCGCGCCCCCAGAATGTGGAGGGGTCTGAACAGATGCCCGAGCCATTTCCTGAGGGGCCAGAGAGCAGTGAGCTCGCTGAGGTCTATGCACACCTGAGGCGGGTGGCTCGCGCGTATTTGTCTCCCGCGGCCCAAACACTTCAGCCGACGGCCCTTGTGCATGAGGCGTACATCAGGCTCGCCGACCAGGAACGTGCCCCGTTCAATGACGAGACGCATTTCGTTTGTACCGCTGCCAAGGTGATGCGGCACGTACTGGTTGACTACGCTCGCTCGCGGCGCGCCGAGAAACGCGGCGGCAACTGGGACCGCGTGACGCTGGACGGTCTCTCAGAGTCCGATGAGGCTGGCTTCGATGCCATGGATGTATCCGACGCGCTCGAACTGCTTGAGACGCTCTCCCCCCGGCAGGCCCGGATTGTAGAACTCCGTTTCTTTGCGGGCCTCAAGACCGACCAGATCGCCGAGGTGATCGGCGTGAGCGAGCGGACCGTACGCGACGATTGGCGTTTCGCAAAGGCGTGGCTCAGGGCTCAGTTGATGGAGGGTGGCGCGAATCTCGGGAATCGCTCCGCACACGAGCCGTGAATACTCCGCCCAACGACCCCGCAACGCTGCAGCGAGCGCAGGACATATTCCGATCGGTGTGCGACCTCGAGACCCACGAACAGGCGATAGCCGTCGATCAGGCGTGCGGGTCAGAGGTCGGACTGCGTTTCGCGGTAGAGGCTCTCTTGAGCGCGGACCGAGTCGACGGCGACCCGCTTTCTGACAGAGCAATCGACGAACAACAAGACCAGACCGTCCCGGCGGTCATCGACGGATTCCGCATCATTCGCGAGCTCGGCCGAGGCGGTATGGGCGTCGTGTATGAGGCGGAGCAGGACTCACCGTGTCGACGGGTCGCGCTGAAGCTCATTCGTCCTGAGCGCTCGAGCAGGATTCTCCGGTCTCGTCTCCGACGCGAAGCCGAGGTTCTCGGAATGCTCCAACACCCGGGGATCGCGCAGATCTACAAGACCGGTGTGTTCGAAGGCAGGCACTACATCGCCATGGAGCTGATCGATGGGGAGTCTCTACTCGACGCGACACAGTCCATGCCGTTAATCGATCGCGTCAACCTGTTGATCCGCATCATCGATGCGGTGCATTACGCCCACCAGAAGGGAGTGATCCACCGTGATCTGAAGCCGGAAAACGTGCTGGTCACCGGGCCGTCACCGTCGGATGAACGCCACCCGAAGATCGTTGACTTCGGCATCGCACGCGCCACTGAGGACTCCAACCGGGCGACGCTCGCCGCGTCGTTGACGATTGGCGGAGGAGGTTCCTTGATTGGAACGCTCGCCTACATGGCGCCGGAGCAACTCGAAGGGGGCGGCGATGCGGATGTGCGATCAGACGTATACGCGCTCGGCATGATCGCCTACGCGTTGCTGACCGGTTCTCAGGCCGTCGACGTTCGTGGGTTGCCTGTTGCCGCTGCTGTGCGTGCCGTCCTGGAAGCCGAGCCGAAGCGAGCCGGTGCTGTAAACCCCCGACTACGCGGCGACGTGGAGACGATCATCCACAAGTCGATCCATCCAGACCGCGAACGCCGCTATCAATCCGCGTTTGAGTTCTCTGCG
>JBQLZI010000205.1:0-5040 GCA_052168195.1 Phycisphaerales bacterium | reverse complement strand
GGAGGCGATGCCCACCCGCGGGCCGCGGACGAACCCGGCCCGGCGCGCCTCCGCATAGACGTCCTGCCGGAGTTCGAGGCGGAGCGGCGAGTCGTCGCCGAGCAGGTCGACGCGGTCGAGGTCGCGGTCGACGCAAAGCGCGGCACAGAGTTTCGCGGGTCCGGAACAGAGATCCGATTCCTTGAGCGTTGCCGCGGCGCGTTTGCCGGCCCGGTGCGCACGCATGGCGTCGATGCCCTCGAGGGGCTCGAGGGCGCGGAGGAGGACGGCCGTCCCCTCGCCCTCGCGTCCGCAGACGATGTTCATGCAGAAGTGCATGCCGTAGGTGAAGTAGACGTACGCCGTGCCCGCGCGGCAGTACATGGACTCGTTGCGCGGCGTGCGCCGCCCGCCGAACGTGTGGGCCGCGCGATCCTCCGCGCCGAGGTACGCCTCGGTCTCGACAATGACGCCGGTGATACGGACGCCGTCCGGCAGCGTGCGCACGAGCGTGGTTCCCAGGAGGCGCTGCGCGCACCGCTCCGCGTCGACGGCGAGCCATTCGCGGTCGATGATCGCGTTCACCGGGATGTGTCCCGGCTGCGGAGAAGGTCCTTCCTCGCCATCGTTCTCTTGTCAGACAACGCGACGAGTTCGGGAGGCGCATCGGATTCGAGCACGGCCACCGAACACGATCGATCGCCGATCTCGCCCACCTCGACCGTCACCAGCCCCAGCACCGGATGGTCATTACCCCACGTCCCGAAGTTCCTGAAGGACATCCCGATGGCTTCCGCCCCGTTATGCGTGACAAGCGCCATTAAATCGTTGGCGAAGTGCATGTCGTGCTCGGGGTCACCCGTTCGATGCTCTCGGTACAGCGCCCTGACGTCGTCGAGCGGCGAGATGCGGTCGGCCTGCTGCCGCGGCAGGTTGATAACGGAGTCCGTCCCGATGCTCAGGCGGATCTCGGCATCGAACGAGTCTCTCCACCGATGTGCTCCGAGCGTGCGCGCGTGCCCAAAGTACGCGTGTCCTCTGGGGCAGAACGCGATGCGCACGTCCATCAACCGCAGCAATTCAAGGTCATCATCGGAAAGAAGGTTGGCGTGCGCGACGAGCCACTTCTCGCCGTTGGTTCGCGACGCAAAACACTCCACCGGCGAAGGCGCGCGAGGTTCATTCCAGGGGATCCCCATTGACGCGAGAAAATCACGTATGGGCCCGTCGCCGTTGACAATGATCCGTCGCTCCTCGATGGATTCGGCGAGGTGGGTACTCAGCGCGACGCCGTGCGAGCGTTGGAGCGCCCCCGCCTCGCGGAACACTTCGGGCCCGGCGGAGTACAGCGCGTGCGGCTGGAGTCCGAGTTTCACTCCATCAGCATCGACAGGGACGCGGGCGACCAGCGCGCGCATCGCGTCGATAGCCGCCTGCTGACGCTCGCCAAGCCCGAAGAATTCGACGAAACTCACGCCGGCCAGTGGGGAGGCGCGCAGTTCCTCGACGGGCTCGGTGTGCATCGCTCCCGCGATGTCGCCCACCGCGACCACGCCCCCGCGGAGCGACTTCTCGATCCCCTCGCGCACGCTCGCCCGTATGGCCTCGCCGTCGGTGGCCCGCTCACGCCGAACCATCTCGATCCACGACGCAAATCCCCGGGGGTCCGACGGGTCGTAGTCGCGTGGGCCGATGTGGGTCAGATCAAGGTGGGTGTGGGCGTTCACGAAACCCGGCAACAGGACCTTCGTCGGCAGGTCGATCTCCAAGGCGTCGGAAGGCGCGGTCCCGAACGCCTCAAAGCACACGTCCCGCACGTTCCAGATCCCGTCCGCTCTCTCGAGCTGGGTGTACATCCGCCCGTACCGCTGCAGTGGTGAAGCGCTCTGGGCCGACCAGACGACAAGCGGAACCCCCTCTTCCGAGGGGAGCCGGTTCCACCGCTCCAGCGCGTCCTTCCAGAAGTCCCCTGCCTGCGGTTCTTTCATGCGAAACTCGGAAATCCGCCGATCCTCGACCACAATCCCCGCCCCGATTCTCCCCGGACTCCCGAGGCGACACGCGGCGGGGCGACACGGTATCCTCCCGAGGTCGAACGCGCAAGTTCTGCCGACCCGACTCTCGACCCCCGAAGAAGCGTTCTTGGAGCCCCCATCATGCGCAGGCAAACCCTCGCCGTCACCTTCCTCACCGCCGCCGCGGGCCTGCCCCTCGTCGGCTGCAACAGCAAGTACAACGACCTCGAGGCGGCCTACCGCGCCAGCGAGGCGCGCAACCAGGAACTCGTCAACGAGAACGAGTCCCTCCGCGCCAACCTCGACCAGATGAGCGGGCGCCTCGGCCAGTCCGACGACGCGATGGGCGGCGCCCTCGCCACCAACGCCGAACTCCGCGGCCGGCTCCTCCGCCTGCAGGAAGATTACAGAAACCTCGAAGACCGCCTGCGCAACCTCGACTTCGGCCAGGTGAACCCCGAGACCGATCAGGCGCTCCGCAACCTCGCGGCCCAGCACCCCGATCTCATCCAGTACGACTCGAAGCGCGGCATGCTCCGCTTCGCGTCCGACCTCACCTTCGCCTCCGGCTCCGCCGAGGTACGCTCCGAAGCCGCCAACACGCTCTCGCAACTCGCGCGCGTGCTGAACAACCCCACCGCCGCCGAATACGACGTGCAGATCGTCGGCCACACCGACAGCGTGCCCGTGTCGTCCGGCACCGCGCAGCGGCACCCCTCGAACACTCACCTCTCCGCGCACCGCGCGATCTCCGTCCGCGACGCGCTCGCGAACTCGGGCGTCAGCCGCTCGCGAATGCAGGTCGCCGGCTGGGGCGAGTTCCGCCCCGCCGTCCCGAACAACGCCGGTCGCGCCGGCACCGCCCAGAACCGCCGCGTCGAGATCTTCCTGATCCCCTCGACCGCCGACATGTACCTCGACTCGCCCGTCTCGTCGCCCGAGACCCAGCGCCAGCAGACGAACGCGCCGACGCAGACCCGCGAGATCGACCCGATCAAGTGATCGCCGGGTGAAACACACTCTTCCGACGCCGCGGAAACGCGGCGTTTTTCTTTGCGTTCACTCGCCCCGTTCGTTCCACTTCCGCACCGCTTCGGGCTCGCGCGGGTAGATCGGCGCCAGCGCGTCCACCGGGACCGGCGGCAAACCGAGCGCCGCGCGGGCGCACAGCGCCGCGTCGAGTCGAGGCGGCAGCACCGGCACTCCGATGTCCCTCGTCACCTCACGCATCGCGTCCGGAAGATGGGCGTCCGCGATCACCGCGCGGACTCCGAACGACTCGATCAACTCCCGCAGCGCGCCCGCATCTCCGAGCATGCCTGCGCGGCTTGCCTCCACGCGCTCGAACGGCTGGAGCCAGGCATTCCCGCGCTTGCTCGCGAGTGCAACAACACACGAGACGACCTCGGGGTGATCTTCCGCCACACCGAAGGCCGCGACCCGCGCCGTCGGCACGGCGACGAGTTCCGCGCCGAGCGTCTCCCCCAGCATCTTCGCGGTCGTGAGCGCGATCCGTAGCCCCGTGTACCCACCCGGGCCGGCGCTGACCGCGACCCGCGTGATCGCTTTCGGCTCGATTCCCGCCGACTTGCAGGCCGAATCTACGGCCCGCATCAGCGCGTCGTCGTGCCGGCTGCCGGCGCGCAGCGCCTCAAACGCCATGGTTTCGAGATCGCCCGAATCGGATGCGCGGCACACCGCGACGGAGCCCTCGTCCTCCCTCGAACTCGACGGGTTGCTCGCCTCGATCGCGAGAACGATGCCGGTCACGCCAGCGCGTTGCCGAAGCGCTCGGCCTGGATCGGCGCCAGCACCTTCAGCACCTCGAGAAGCACCTGAGCCGGGCTGCCCACCGCGTCCACATCCGCGATGAGCGGCTTGCTGTAATGATCGAGCAGCGGCTGCGTCTCCTCGCGGTAGACGTCCAGCCGCCGGCGCACGACCTCTTCCTTCGCGTCGTCCGCGCGGTTCTGCTTGAGCGCCCGCTTCTTGAGCCGCTCGACCGCGACGTCGCTGTCGGCGAACGCGAGGTGGACGATCTTGAGCACATCGATGTCGTTCTCGAGCAGCGACGCCTGGTTGACGTTGCGCGGGATGCCGTCGAGCACGAGCAGGTGCGTGCGCGGATCGAATGCGCCGCTCTCGCGGAGTTTCCTGGTGTGGTCGCGCCAGAGGTCGATCGTCACGTCGTCGGGAACCAGTTCGCCCGCGGTCATGTACTTGCGGATCGTCTTGCCGAGGTCGGACTCCGGGTCCATCCCGCGGAACATGTCGCCGCTGGACATGTGGTAGAACCCGGGGATTCCGCCGAGGATGGCGCCTTGCGTGCCCTTACCCGCGCCCGGGGCGCCGAACAGCAGAACGGTCTTGAGTTTGTCGCCTTGGCTCATTCGTCAGTCCGTGGAAGTCCGGGCGACGCCCAGCGCCGCTCTGTAAAGAGTGAGTGAGCGTACCCCCCCCGGGCCGCGAGGCCAATCCATCGGCCCGGAAGGCGACCTGACCCGAGAAAAGCGGTATCGTGGCCCCCATGCGAGGGATCACGCACCGATGGCGACTCAGGGACGGGTCGGCCGCCGAGGGCTCGGCGACCACGCCCCCGCGCGCCGGCGGCGTCGAACCCCTGACCGCGCGACTCCTCGCCGCCCGCGGGCTCGACGGCGACGCCGCCGCGAAGTTCCTCGACCCCCGGCTCACCGACCTCCACGATCCATCGCTCCTGCCCGGCGCCGATCGCGCCGCCGAGCGCATCCTCGCTGCCGTTCGCGCAGGCGAGCCCGTGGTCATCTACGGCGACTACGACGTCGACGGCGTTTCCGCTTCATCGATCCTCTACCACGTGCTCCGCGCCATCACGCCCGGCGCGAACGTCTCGATCTACATCCCCCACCGCGTCGACGAGGGCTACGGCCTGAACCCAGACAGCGTCCGCGCGCTCGCCGAGGACGGCGCCCGGGTGATCGTGTCCGTCGACTGCGGCGTGACGGCCATCCAGCCCGCCGCGGTCGCCAAGTCGTTGGGCGTTGATCTCATCATCACCGACCATCAC
>JBQLZI010000204.1:0-5067 GCA_052168195.1 Phycisphaerales bacterium | reverse complement strand
CGTCGGGGCTGAAGCAGGCCCCGGCGAACTCCGACGCATTGATCGCGTTGCGCGCGATCCTGTAGAGATCGCCGCGCGGCGTCAGACCAACAAGGAAGTTCTCGCGGCCGTTGTCGGTGCAGAGGATCAGGTCGCCGTTGGGCGCCGCGGCGATGTTGTCGGGCATGTCGAGCGCCGCGGCGTTGTTGGGCTCGACGAACAGTTCAAGACGCCCGGGGAACTTGGTTTCATCGGCGGTTCCTTCGAATCGGCTGGGCACGTAGCGCCACACCTGGCCGCGCTTCGCCGCGCCGCCGTTGGTGCAGACGATGTACGCGGACTCGTTGGCCCAGTACATGCCCTCGCCGCGGGCAAAGCGGGCCGCGCCGGACTTGAACCCGCGGTAACGCAGGTCGTTGTCGGGCGCGTCGATGTCGTCGACGTCGATCCAGTCCGTCTCGAAGATCTCCCCCACGGCGATCGTCCGCGCGGCCCCCCCGCTCGCGCCGCGCCCGGCGCCAACCCAGTTGCGCGTGTCGAACGACGGCGCGTTGCGGATCATCAGCGCCTGGAGCCGCCCGCCCTTGTGCATCTGCTCAGGGACATTCGGGATGAATCGGTACAGCAGCCCGTCGTGCAGATCTTCGGTGAGGTACACGATGCCGGACGTGGGATCGACGCAGCACGCTTCCTTGATGAAGCGGCCCATGCCGAGGATCGGCAGCGGCTCGACCATCCCGGGTTCCGCGGAGGCGGGGATCTCGAACGCATAACCGTGGCGCCTGGTGAAACCCTCGCCGGGGCTCTCGAGTTGGTCGGTTTCTTCGCAGGTGATCCACGAGCCCCACGGGGTCAGCCCGCCGGCGCAATTCAGCGACGTGCCGGCGAGCGAGAGGAACTCGCGTTCGAGCGTGCGGGTCTTCGTGTCGTAGACAAACGTCGACACGCCCCCGAGGGGCGGCCGGCCTTCGTTGAAGTCGTAGATGAGTTCGCGGTCGACCTTGCTGAGTAGTTCGTAGTTGGGGCCGAACGCGCCCATGAGGGTCGGGTGACGCTTGGTCGCGAGGTTCGCGAGTTCGTGGTTGCGCACGACGATCGTCGATCCGCCCGGGCCGGGGAACGCGGCCATGCCGTCGGGCCGCCCGGGGACGAACAGTCCGTCGTCCATGCGCTGGCCCATGCGCGAGATGATGCGGTACTCGAAGCCCTCGGGGAGGTCGAGGAGGCCCTCGGGATCGGGCCGGATGGGTCCGAAGCCGACCGCCGCGGCGTCGGCGACGGCGAACGCGCTCGCCTTGGCGAGCAGCCCGGGCAGGCCGCCGAATCCCAGGGAGATCGCGCCGGCGGAGCGGAGGAAGTGTCGGCGTGACAGCGCGGCGGTGTTCATCGCGAGGGAGGGTACGTTCCGGAATCGCGGCGTTGGGCGCCTGAACCGAACCTTTGCGCGGCCCGGGGGCGGGCGTCGCGGTTGCCTCAGCCGGACGCCCGCCGAACAATCCGGTCTATGTTCGAACGACTGAGCGATGGATTCTCGTCCGCCCTGCGCAAGCTCTCGGGCAACTCAACGCTGACCGAGGGCAACGTCCGCGAGGCGCTCGGGGAGGTGCGGACCGCGCTGCTCGAGGCAGACGTGCACTACGACGTCGCGGAGTCGTTCTGCGAACGCGTGATGGACGAGGCGGTCGGCCGGGAGGTGACCAAGAGTCTCAAGCCCGGCGAGGAGATGATCGGCGTCGTCCACGATGAACTGGTCCGGCTCATGCGTCCGCCTGAGGGAGGCGAGCCGGGCATCCCGCGCGTGTCGCCCTCCCCCACCGTCGTGATGCTCTGCGGGCTCCAGGGTTCGGGCAAGACCACGACGTGCGGCAAACTGGCCGCGTACCTGAAGAAACAGGGCCGCTCGTGCATGGTGGCCGCGGCGGACCTGCAGCGCCCCGCGGCGGTCGAACAGTTGGAGACCGTCGTCGCGCAGGTGTCGAAGGAAGCGCCGGGCGGGGCGCGGGTGCTGTTCTACGGTGAGCCGGACAAGTGCGCGGAATACGGCAAGGCGGTGGGCGTCGCGGTGCAGGTCTGCCAGCGCGCGCTCAAGGAAGCGCGGTCGCAGGGCGTCGACGTGCTCATCCTCGACACCGCCGGGCGCCTTCACGTCAACGACGACCTGATGCAGGAACTTCAGCAGGTCAGGATGGCGACGAGCCCCCACCAGATCCTGCTGATCGTCGACGCGATGACCGGTCAGGACGCAGTGAACAGCGCCAAGTCGTTCCACGAGCGGCTCGAGGTCGACGGCGTGATCCTCACCAAGTTCGACAGCGACACGCGCGGCGGCGCGGCGCTGAGCGTGCGCGAAGTGACCGGGGCGCCGATCAAGTTCCTGGGCGTCGGCGAGAAGATCGGCGCGCTCGAGGAGTTCCACGCGGAACGCGTCGCCGGACGCATCCTCGGGATGGGCGATGTGGTCTCGCTCGTCGAGCGTGCCCGCGAGCAGGTGAGCGACGAAGAGGCCGAGGCGCTCGCGGAGAAAATGGCCGAAGGCCAGTTCACGATGGACGACTTCCTCAAGCAGATGAAGGCGATCCGTCGGATGGGCCCGATGAAGCAACTGCTCGGCATGCTTCCCGGCGTGGGCGCGGCGCTCAAGGACGCGCAGATCGACGACAAGCAGTTCAATCGCGTCGAGGGCATGATCAACTCGATGACGCCGAAGGAGCGCAAGAAGCCCACGGTGATCAACAACTCGCGCCGCAAGCGCATCGCGAAGGGCGCGGCGGTCGAGCAGAAGGACGTGAGCCAGCTCGCCAAGCAGTTCGACATGATCGGCAAACTGAGCAAGCAGATGGCCGGCATGGGCCTGCTCGGGAAGGGCAAGGCCATGAAGGACATGGCCTCGATGGACCCGGCGGCGCTGATGGGCGCCGGCGGCGGAATGCCCGGCATGCCCAAGGGGCTTCCCGGCTTCGGCAAGGGCAACACGCAAACTCAAAGCCCGAAGGCGAAGTACAAGAAGCGCAAGCGCTGATCACGCGCCGCTGGTTCGCGGCTCGCTGTCCTCGTTGTCGTCCTCGTCGTCACGCCCGCTGATGGGGAGCGGATCGTCGGCCTTGCCCTCGACCCATTCCTTGTAGCGCGGGAAGACGACATCGGTGATGAGGATCTTGATGCACGCGGCGATGGGGATCGCGATCAGCACGCCGTACACGCCCGCGAGCGCCCCCGCGCCGAGCACCGCGAAGAGGATGACCGGCGTCGAAAGCCCGACGTTCTTGCCCTGGATCGCGGGCGTAAGCACGTAGTCGTCGAGCGTCTGGAACGCGAAGTAGACGATGGTCGGGCCGAGGATGATCCACCACCACGCGTACGGGTCCTGCGCGCCGGCCTGATCGACCGCCATCGCGAGCATCGTCGCGGGCCAGCCGAGAAGCGGCAGGTACGGAACCGCGCTCGCGAGCCCGATGACCGGCCCGAAGATGAGCGGCGCCGGCACGCCGATCAGCGAGTACGCGATCGTGTAGAGCACCGCCAGGATCAGCGCGATGGTGAGCCGGCCGCGGATGAACGCGGCGATGGCGCGGTCCATCTTCCCGATGACTTCGAGCGTGTGCGCTCGGTGCTTCTTCGGGATGAGCTGGGCGCCGAACTGCTTGACCGATCCCAGCGAAATCGACCAGAAGAAGAAGAAGAACGGCGTGAGGAAGAAGTATTTGAACGCGAACGCGCCGCCCCCGAGCAGCAGCCCCCAGCCGATGGGGATCACGTTGATCCCGCCGCGGATGCCGGCCTGCATCGCCGGCTGGCGCATCGAGCCGAAGTACTCCTGGATCTGCTGGCGGATCACCGTCGCCCAGCGCTGGAGCACGGTCTTCTCTTGCTCGGGCTCGGCGGCGGCCTGTTCGGGCTCCTTTGGCTCGGCCTTCGCCTCGGACTCCGACTTGTCCTGTTGTGAGGTGTCGGCCTCAGAATCCTCCGTGCCGTTCTCGTCGTCGTCCCCGAGCGCGGGCGGAGGCGGGGCGCCGTTCTCCGATTGTTCCCCTCCCGCATCTTCGTTCGCGCTCTCGTCGTCACCGGGTTCGACTTTGACGCCGTCGTCTTCGATGACGACCTTCACGCTGTCGCGCTCGAGGTATGTCAGGAAGTTCTCGGCCTTCTCGAAGAACTTCACGAGGTCGTCGTCGAGACTCTCCGCGAACTGGAACCCCTGGTTCACGGCGACGTAGGTGGCCGCGCTCACCGGCACGAGGACGATGACCGCCATGATCGCGATCGCGGTTCCGGCGGCGATGGCGCGACTCGTCCGCTTCGCGAGCCACGAGATCGGCGGTTCGAGCAGGTACGCGAGCAGCAGACCGAGCAGCAGCGGGACCGTGACCACGCTCATCGCGTAGCCGAGTTGGATGATCCACAGCACGAGCAGGACGAGCGCGATGTCGCGCACCGGCTGGATCTGCCAGAGGTGCAGGCGCGAGATCGGCCTGGCCTTGTCGCGGGACGGGGCGTCCTGGTTGGCGGAGTGCGGGCGCTCGCTCATGCGGCGCGGAGCGTACCAGACGCGGTGAGCGTCTGCCCGGGATCAGGCCCGCGGGCCGAAGGCGTCGGCGAAGTCGTAGACGCCCCGGAAGTCTTCGAGGGTGTCCTCATCGGTCTTGCGGAGCAGCCCCGCATCGACGAGGGCGAAGACCACGCGGCCGAAATCCTCGGTCGAATCGATCCCCCATTTGGAGAGCACGATCCGGGCGAGGCCGCCGAACTGGTGAACGGCGAGTTCGCGGAGCCCGATGCAGAGTTGCCGGCCCGAGACGTGGCGGCTGTCGTCGTCGAAGAGGTCTTCGGCGGTGAGTTCGGCGTCGCCGTGGATCATCTTCAGGGTGTGCTGGAGGCCCTCCTGCACGAAGACGAAGGCCTCGGGCGCGAAGCCCGAACGGCGGCTGATCTCGCTGAGGTCGACAACGGACGACTCGAGCACGGCGATGCTCCTGGCGGCCGGCGAGAACCACGCCCTGGTCCTGCGTGCCGGCCGGGAAACTCTAGGCGTGCGATCCGGCGATGAGGACTATCGGCGCAACGCCCCGTCCGGGTTCACTCGGCAGGGCG
>JBQLZI010000203.1:0-5076 GCA_052168195.1 Phycisphaerales bacterium | reverse complement strand
CAGCAAGGCCCTCGCCGACGAGACCCGCATCCGGCTCCTCGCCGCGTGCGTCCACGCCGCGGACGCGGGGCTGGCCGAAGACGTCTGCGTCTGCCAGTTGATCGAACTTGTCGGGCTCGCTCCCTCGACCGTGTCGCGGCACCTCGCGATCCTCCGCGACGCCGGGCTGCTCGAACCCCGCCGCGACGGCAAGTGGATCTATTACCGCCCGGTGGATGAAGGCCGCGTGTCGCCCGCCGCCGCCGGCGCGATCGACCTGCTCCGCCAGTCCCTGCGTGCCGACGCGCCCCTCCAGCGCGACGCGGCGTCGCTCCGCGCCATCCTGGCCCTCGACCCGGAGGCCTTATGCAAGACCCAGCGACCGGGCGCGCCGAGCTCCGGCTCCGCGTGCTGTTCCTCTGCACCGGGAACTCCTGCCGCAGCCAGATGGCGGAAGGATGGGCCAACGCGCTCCGCGCCGACCGCGTCGACGCGCGATCGGCGGGGACCGACCCCCACGGCCTGAACCCCCTCGCCGTGCGCGCCATGCGCGAAGCCGGCGTCGACATCTCCCATCACACCAGCAAGACGCCCGCCGACCTCGCGCCCGCGGCGTTCGACGTCGTCGTCACTGTGTGCGACAGCGCGCACGAGCGCTGCCCGACCATCCCCGGGGCGCGCATCGTCCATGTCGGCTTCGATGATCCGCCTCGCCTCGCCCGAAGCGCGCCCACCGAAGACGACGCGATGGTCCACTACCGCCGCGTCCGCGACGAGATCCGCGCGTTCGTCGAAACACTCCCCGAATCGCTGCACAAGAAGGAACGATCGCCATGACCAACGGCAACCCATCCGACATCCGCGAACGCGTCCGCGAGGGCTACGGCGACATCGCCGAGTCCGGCGTGTGGCTCGGTCGCAACACCGACGAAACCAACGAGCCGTGCTGCACGCCCGTCGGTTCGCCGCGCAAGGGAGTCACGCTCAAGGTCTCCTCGTCGTGCTGCGGCGGCGATGAGAGCGGAGGCTCCGGGGGCGGGGGCGGGTGCTGCGGCCCGACGACGCTCACCGCCGACGCCCTCGCCGAGCAGATCGGCTACTCGAAGGACGAACTCGCCGGGCTCCCCGAGGGCGCGAACCTCGGGCTGTCCTGCGGCAACCCGGGCGCGCTCGCGTCGCTCCGCGCGGGCGAGGTGGTCATGGACCTGGGCAGCGGCGCCGGCTTCGACTGCTTCCTCGCGGGGCCGCGCGTCGGCGCTTCCGGCCGCGTGATCGGCGTGGACATGACGCCGAAGATGCTCGACAAGGCCCGCGCCAATCTCGCGCACTACCGCGCGCAGACCGGGCTGGACAACGTCGAATTCCGTCTGGGCGAGATCGAGCACATCCCCGCCGCCGACGCGAGCGTCGACGCGGTCATCAGCAACTGCGTGCTGAACCTCTCACCCGACAAGCCGCGCGTGTGGAAGGAGATCGCCCGCGTGCTGAAGCCCGGCGGACGCGTCGCGATCAGCGACCTCGCGCTGCGCAAGCCGCTCCCCGAGGGTGTCCAGACGATGCTCGACGCGTGGATCGGCTGCATCGCGGGCGCCTCGCTTCTCAGCGAACTCGAGCGCGACGCGAATGCCGCCGGGCTCGCGGACGTCGCGCTCGCGGAGAAGCCCTCGTACGTCGACGCGCTGGTGTCGAGCGACGACCCGCTGTACCGCAAGATCCTGGCCGCGCTGCCCGAAGGCGACACCGTCGCGGACTACGTGACGAGCGTGAACATCACGGCGCGCCGCGCGTGACCGCCTCGGCGCCGCCCGCGCTCACGCCGTGCCTCGTCGCCGAGGCGTTCGGCACGTTCACGCTCGTCTTCATCGGCTGCGGCGCCATCGTGATGAACGACGCGTCGGGCGGAGAGGTCACGCACGTCGGCGTCGCGCTCGCGTTCGGGCTGGTGGTGATGGCGATGATCGACGCGATCGGCGATCGGTCCGGCGCGCACATCAACCCGGCGGTCACCGTCGCGTTCGCGCTGGCGCGCCGCTTCCCGAGGCGGCGCGTAGGCCCGTACGTCGTTGCCCAGATCGTCGGGGCCATCGTCGCCGCGGCCGCGCTGCGAGCGCTGTTCCCGGCGCACGCGACGCTCGGCGCAACGGCACCGGCGGAAGGGTTCGGCGATGCGCGCACGTTCGCGCTCGAACTCCTCCTCACGGCCATCCTGATGTTCGTGATCCTGCGCGTCTCCACCGGCGCGAAGGAACGGGGAATATTGGCGGGCGTGGCGGTGGGGGGCGTGGTCGCGTTCGAGGCGCTGGCTGCGGGGCCGATCACCGGCGCCTCGATGAACCCCGCGCGGTCGCTGGCGCCCGCGCTCGTCTCGGGAGACGCGTCCGCGATGCAATCGCTGTGGATCTACGTCGCCGCGCCGACGCTCGGCGCAGCGCTCGCGGTGCTCGTGGATCGCGCGATCGGCCTCGACGGCGCGAAATCCAGCACGAAGTGATCGAGCACCCACGCGACGGCGGGCACACACACCGCGTCGCCGAGGCCGGTCAGCAGGTCGGCGGCGCGGAACTCCCCGGGCAACCGCGAAGGGTCGACGCCCTGGAGCGCCGCGCACTCGCCGGGTGTGAGGTAACGCACGCGCGCCGCGCCGCGGCCGGCGCGCAGCAGCATCTGCTTCGCGCTCCCGCCCTTGGGCAGGCGCAGGCATCCCGCGAGCCCGTCGGTGCGCAACTCCACGACGCTCTTCTTCTCGGCGTCCTTGCCCTTGCCCAGCCGGCGCACGCGCCGGAACGCCGCGGCGTACGACACCGAGTCGCCCGCGCGCATCCGCTCGACGAACGCCTTGTGGTTCGGGTGCACCTGCTCGAGGAAGTACGCCGTGCGCGCGCCGTCCCACCAGAGCGGGTCGTCTTCCGCGGGGTCGTCGACGATGTCCGCGAGCGTCGACTCGCGCGTTGGGACAGGCGGCGTGGGCCGCGCGTGCCACACGAGGTCGTCGTGCTTCTGCATCGCCTCGATGATCGAGCGGTGGCGCACGCGGTCCTCACGCAGCGGGTGCGGGTCGGCGCGTTCGATCTCGTCGATTGGCGACGCGATGAGGAACAGCCGCGGGCGGCTCTGCGGGGTGAACCACGACGCGTCGGCTTTCACCACATCGACGCCGTAGCCCAGCCCGTTGAGCGCGAGCACGAGGGCGCGCAGATCGCCGCCGCCGTTGGACGAGAGCAGCCCGGTCACGTTCTCGAAGAGCAAACGTGTCGGGCGATCGCCCGGCGTCGTGTGTTCGAGGAGTTCAAGCAGCCCCCACACCGCGCCGGACTGCCCTGCGTGGATGCCCGCGCGCCCGCCCGCGAGCGACAGATCGGTGCACGGGAACGACGCGGTCCACACGTCCGCGGCGGGGAGTTCTTCGGCGCGCACGTCGTTGATGTCGCGCCTGTCAAAGTGGGCGTGCGCGCCGCCGCGGAACAGCCCGGTGTAGAGCCGCTCCTTGAGCGCGTCGATGTCGTTGGCGTAGCGCACCGCGCCGCCCGCGTGTTCGATCGCGAGCCGCACGAGGCCCATCCCCGCGAAGAACTCGTTGGCGGTGAAGCGGGGAGCGCTCACTTGATCTGCGGCGCCGCGGGCGCGTCCTTGGCCGACCCGAACTCGAACGCGCGGATCAGGTTGTGCCCGCCCGCCGAGAGGAAGCCCACGACGAGCGTCGCCGTCGCGAGCAGAGCGACGACCGCGCTGCCCTTGCCCACGACCGACTGGCTGCCGAGCCACGCGCGGAGGGGGGGCAGCGTCCATAGCCCGATCAGGGCCGCGGCCACGACGAGCAGCACCATGCCCACCGCGATGCGCCGGAACGATTGCTTGGGGTCGCGCAGCAGTACGATGACCGAGGCCAGCGCGAGCAGCCCGCCCGACAGGGCGATGCGCGCGAGCACCATCGGGTCTTTCAGGATCGCGGAGTAGCCGCCCCGGTTCGCGGTGTCGAAGCCCAGCCCGGCGCAGACGATCGAGACGGCGGCCACGGACGCGAGCGCCATCGCCGGCCCGAAGTTGAACCGCCCGAGGGCGGCCAGCACGCCGAACACCGCGGCCAGCACGCCAAGCGCGTCGAACACCACCCCGAACACAACCGGGGGCGAGGCCGTCGCGCCCTGAAAGCCCCGCAGCAGGCACAGCGCGCCCAGCGCGAGCGAGCACACGCCCGTGAGCGCGAGCGCCCATGTGGGCGGCGGGGGGAGGGTGTTCTCGGGTTCCGTGGGCGGGGTGGCGCGCATGACGCGGATGGTATCGGCTCAGGCGCCCCGCGGGTTCGCGCGGATCACGCCGACGCGGGCGCCTTGGACGAGAATCCCACGAGGTCGTCGTTGGTCGGGAAGCGCTCGATGGCCTTGAGCAACTGCTCGACCTGCACGGGCGGGGGCATGTTCATCAGGCGACGGCGGAGCGCGGTGACCGTCTTGAAGGTTGCGTCGTCGAGCAGCAGGTGCTCCTTGCGCGTGCCCGACGCGGCGAGGTTGATCGCCGGGAACAGCCGTCGCTCGGCGATGCGCCGGTCGAGGATCAGTTCCATGTTGCCCGAGCCCTTGAACTCCTCGAAGATGACCTGATCGGCGGCGGAGCCGGTGTCGACCAGGCATGTCGCGAGGATGGTGAGCGAGCCGCCGTCCTCGGTGTTGCGCGCGGCGCCGAAGATCTGGCGGGGCATCTCCAGGGCGCGGCTGTCGAGGCCGCCCGACATCGTGCGGCCCGAGCCGGCGTACTTGCGCGAGGCGTTGAAGGCCCGGCCGAGGCGCGTCAGCGAGTCGAGCAGGTACACGACGTGCTTGCCCGTCTCGACCATGCGCTTGGCGCGTTCGAGGGCGTAGAGCGCGAGTTCGATGTGGCGCTGGGTGTCGTGGTCGTTGCTGCTCGCGAGGACCTGCGCGGGCACGTTGCGCTTGAAGTCGGTGACCTCTTCGGGCCGCTCGTCGATGAGCAGCGCGAACACCTCGAGTTCGGGGTGGTTGTGCTTGAGGCCCATCGCGATGTCTTTGAGGAGGGTCGTCTTGCCCGCCTTGGGGGGCGAGACGATCAGCCCGCGCGTGCCGCGCCCGATGGGGCAGAACA
>JBQLZI010000202.1:0-5191 GCA_052168195.1 Phycisphaerales bacterium | reverse complement strand
CGCGGAATCAACGGCGCATCCCTCCGAGCGGTTCCGGCCCTGCGACGATCCGCCGCGGGCCGGGTCTCTCTCTCCTCCCGGTCAATCCGTCGGTCGTCGTCGCAGGCCAAGCGCCGCGAGCCCTGCCCCCAGCATCACCCCCGCCGCGGGCGCGGGGATCGCCGAGACCTGCACGTTGTCGATGCCCCACGACTCGTCGTTGCGGCTCTGCAGGCCTGAGCCGAAGAAGTCGATCGCCGTGCTCTCCCCGGTCGCGGTGAACTCGAGCACGACGCCGCGGTAGATCGCGTCGTTGTCGTACGGCCGGTCGCCGAACCCGAAGTGCCCGAACTCGTCCGGGTCGCGGAAGGTCGCGTGCAGCGAACCCGCGTCGTTGTCCATGCTCTCGCTGAAGAGCATCGCATCACCCGCGCGAACATTGAACAGGTCCGGACCGCCCCACTCGTTGCTCGCCCCGTCCCACGAGTCGATCACGTACAGGTCGAACATCAGCGCGTACGCCCGGCCCACGCTCGTCGCGACCGTCAGCGTGAGCGTGCTGTTCGCGCGCCGCTCCGTGAAGCGCGTGAACACGCCGTATCGCTCCGTCGCCGCGCTCGACCACTCCGGGCCGATCGCGCCCGTGTGCTCGAAGTCCTGCTGGTAGACCACGCCCGCGCAGAGGCCCGCGGCGCACGCGGCGCTCAGGCCGGCAGCCGTCACACGTTGAAACATCCCGATCCTCATGCGCATCGTCGCTCCTGCGTGGGGTCGCCGCGTTCGCGTTCGTTCATCCCTTCCGACGCCTGTCTCCTCCGCTCACCGGCGCCGGCGCGCGAGCAGCAGGCCGCCCGCGCCCAGCAGCGCCGCGCCCGCGGGCGTCGGGATCGCCGCGACCGACACGTTGTCGATGCCCCACGACTCGTCGCTCTTGCCCTGCAGGCCGCTGCCGAAGAACGCGAACGTCGTGCTCTCGCCCGTCGCGGTGAAGTCCAGCGCGATCGCGCGGTAGATCGAGTCGCGGTCGGCGTCGCGGTTGCCGAACGCCAGGTAGTCCACCACGTCCGGGTTGCGATACGTCGAGTTCGGCGAGTTCATCTGGTTGTCCAGCAGTTCGCTGAACGCCATCGCGCCGTCGATCTTCACGTTGAAGCGGTCCTGGCCCCACTGCGCGTTGCCGCCGTCCCACGAGTCGAACAGGTACAGGTCGAACACCATCGAGTACATCTGCCCGTTCACCGTGTCCAGCGTCAGCGTCACCGACTGATTCGTGCGCCGCGACGTGAACCGCGTGAACGCCGAATGGCTCTCGGTCGACGCGCTCGACCACTCCGAGCCGATCGCGCCGGGGTTCTCGAAGTTCTGCTGGTACACCACGCCCGCGTGAGCGGCGGCAGCGGTGGCGGCGGCAAGGACACAGGCGGCGGGGAGACGGGCGGTGGTCATTCGTGTATCACTCCTGAAGGAAAGCAGACTCGAAACAAACGCTCGGAAACAGAAACACAGGTGATCCGTCGGTCAGCGCGCACGGCGCCGGCGCAGCGCGAAGAGCAGGGGGGCGCCCAGCACGCCCGCCGTCGCGGGTGAGGGCACGAACGCGGCCCGCACGTCCCCCTCGTGCACCTCCACGTTGTCCAGCGCCCACGAGGTCTGACCCATGTTGCCCAGGCCCTGACCCATGAAGCGCAGCGTCACGCTCGGGTTGCGCCCGTTGAACAGCAGCGCGATCTGCCGGTAGGCAGAGTCGGTGTCCGGGCTGTACCCAAGGTCCCCGAGCACGTCGGGCGCCTCGCCGTAACTCTGCGAGTTCGGGTCGCCGGTGTTCGAGAACGTGTCGCGCAGGATCTCCGTGCCCTCGGCGCGAACGCTGAACGTGTTCTGGCCCCACCGCGACGAGTTGCCGGACCACTCGCCGAACAGGTACAGGTCAAACACCAGCGTGTAGACCTCGCTCTGCGCGGTGTTGACGGTCAGCGTCACCTCGTTGTTGGTGTTGCGCTTCGAGAAGTTGCCCAGCGCGTCGGTGTGGCTGATGCCCGGCCCGCCGAGGTTCCAGCCGATCGTCGAGGGGTTCTCGAAATCCTGCTGGTACACAATGCCCGCGGCGGCGCCCGTCATAGGCAGCCCGCCCGCAAGCAGCGCGGCGAGTCGGAACGTCTTGGTGGCTCGGGTCGTGTTCATGATCGTGGGAGGGCTCGTTCGCGTGCACAGACGGTCGTTGCGCAACACCGGGAAGCAGCGCGGGCGGCCGGCGCCCGGCCCTTTCCTGGAGAAGGGCCGACCCCGCGGGCCGCCGGGCTTTCCCGATGCACGCACCACAACAGTCCAAAGCAAAACCCCGGGACGCACGCGAGAAACACGGTTCCGCCCCGCCCGCCGCACGGATGCGCCGATCCGGGACACTGGGCAATCGCGCACGCCCCCTGCGCACGCCGCATCGCCCGCGTCCGAAAACGCAACTCTCCCCGCTGCCTGCCGTCCGCTGCTTTCTTTACACCGGCTGCTGCTGGCTCAGGCAGTGCAGCGTGCCCGTCCCGAGCACCAGGTCCCGCGCGTACACCGGCAGCGCCGGACGGTCCGGGAACTGCGCGCCGATGATCTCCAGCGCATCCGAATCTCTCGGGTCGTTGAAGACCGGCACGAGCACGCCCGCGTTCGCGACGTAGAAGTTCGCGTAACTCGCGGGCAGCCGCTCGCCCTCGAAGAACACCGGCTCAGGGAAGGGCACGGTCACCACCTCGAACCCTTCGCGCTCCAGCCGCGCCTTGTTCTCAACGCTCGGCCCGTGGTTCTCGTCCGCCGCGTCGTCCTCGTACGCCAGCACCACGACTTCCCGACCCTTCGAGGTCCGCGGCACGAACCGCGCGATGTCGTCGATGTGCCCGTGCGTGTCGTCCGCCGTCGCGCCGATCCCCAGCCACACCACGCGCGTCGCGCCCAGGTACTTTGCGAGCGCGCCCTCGTACTGCTCGCGCGTCATGCCCGGGTTGCGGCACTGCCGCTCCTGATCCAGCAGGCATTCCTCGGTCACCATCACCACGCCCGACGCACCGATCTCGATCGCGCCGCCCTCGAGCACCAGCCGCTCCCCGTTGTCAGGGCGCACCGCCTCCACCCGCCGAACCCCCGTCACCCGCTCCACGAGCGTGGGCACCAGGTCGTCCTTGCGGTGATTCGGGTACCGCGCCCAGCCGTTGAACCGCCAGTCGATCGCCGCCAGTTTGTTCGTCGCCGCGTCGCGCACGAACGTCGGCGCGCAGTCGCGCAGCCACGTCCGGTCCGTGTCGAAGACGTGCAGCCGCACACGGTCCATCGTCACGCCCGCCGCGTCGAGCATGCCCGCCGCCTCGTCGCGCTGCGATTCGTCGCGGCACAGCATCTCCACGCGCTCGTTCGGCGCGCCCTCGATCACGCTGTCGCGCGTCAGCGTGCGCACGAACTCGCACATGCCCCACTTCGCCTGCAGCAGTTTGCCCGGCCAGTCGGACTCTTCCGCGGGCCAGCCCAGCCACGTCGCTTCGTGAGGCGCCCATTCCACGGGCATACGGAACGTCGTCATCGTGCAGATTCCTCGACCATCGCGCCAAAGGAAGAAAGCAGGGTGAGGGGCTTCATCCGGTCACGCGCCCAGCCAGCGCTTGGTGATCGGCCCGTACGCGTCGATGCGCCGATCCCGAAGGAAGGGCCACAGCCGTCGCGCGTCCTCGATGTGCTTGCGACGGCACTCGTACACCAGCACCGCCTCCTCGTCGACCGGCGCGTTCGCCACCACGCTCCCCAGCGGGTCCGCCACGAACGACGAACCCCAGTAGCGCACGCCCTCGGTCCCTTCGTGCGGCTCCACGCCCGTCCGGTTCGGCGCGGCCACGTACACCTCGTTCGCGATCGCGTGCGCCCGCTGGATCGTCCGCCACCCTTCCTGGTGGTCGCCCGCGTACTCGTCCTCGTCGCCCACGATCCACCCGATCGCCGTCGGATAGAACAGCACCTCCGCGCCCAGCAGCGACGTGATCCGCGCGCCCTCCGGGTACCACTGATCCCAGCAGATCAGCACCCCGATGTCCGCGTACCGCGTGCGCCACACCTTGAACCCGTTCGACGCGCGAACCTTCCCCGCGTGCTCGTCGATCGCCCCCGCGTGCGGATCGGTCTCGCCCGGCGCGAAGAAGAACTTCTCGTAATACAGCGGATCGTCGGGGATGTGCATCTTCCGGTACGCGCCGAGCAGTTGCCCGTCCGCGTCGACCACCGCCGCCGAGTTGTGGTACAGCCCCGGCCCGCGCTTCTCGAAGATCGGCGCCACGATCGCCACCCCAAGTTCCTTCGCCGCGTCCTGCACCTTGCGGACCGTCTCGCCCGTGTTGGGGGGCATCAGCCCCTCCGCGAGGTCGAACTTGCTGTGGTCCTCCGCCTTGCAGAAGTACCGCGTGTTGAACATCTCCTGCAGGCACACGATCTGCGCGCCCTTCGACGCCGCCTCCCGGGCGCCGTCGAGAGCCCTCCGCACGTTCTCCGCGGCGTCCTCGCCGCAGGCACGCTGGACCAGCCCGATCGTGAACGAGGGCGCATCGGACCGTGCCGGGTCGTAGTGGGTCGTCATCGCGCAATCGTAGGGGGAAGCGACGCCGCGACGATCCGAAGTAGACTCTCCCTGTGAGCGAGACCCCGCGCCAACCCGACGAACGCCCCGACGAGCGCGACGAGTACTCCCTCGCGCCCGAACCCCCGGAGTCCAAACCCCCGGACTCCAGGCCCCGGCCCGACGAGGGCAAGTCCCTCAAGTCGATCGGCTCGCTGATGCACGGCATCGACGAGGACGCCGCGAGCGACGAGAAGGCCGCCGCACGCTCAGCTGGCGCCGAAAAACCGTCCAAGTTCGACCCCCGCACCGGCAAGCGCAAACCCAAGGTCCTCACCGACGACTCCGGCGACGAGAACCGCCTCAAGAGCGACGACGGCCCCGTGGTCGCCGTCGGCAAACTCGGCTGGAAGGCCCCCGCGATCGTCGCCGTCACGCTCTTCGTGGTGAACGTCGTCCTCGCCGTCGTCGGCGCCGAACAGGGCGAGACCTGGCGCGTCGTCGGCTACGAGTTCCTCCACACGCCGCTCGACATCGGCCTGGGCGTGCTCGCGCTCTTCGCCCTCTCGCGGATCGCCGAGCGTCCCCTCGGCTTCTGGAAAGGTGGCCTCGCCCGCGTGGCCGCGGCCGTCG
>JBQLZI010000201.1:0-5197 GCA_052168195.1 Phycisphaerales bacterium | reverse complement strand
GGCGGACGCGTTTCCGGACGCCGTCGGTGATGTTCAGGTCGTAGCGCGACATCGTCTCGAGCGAGAACATCCACGCCATGTGCTCTTCGAGACAGCGCGGGGAGTACCGGTGGAACCCGATGGCGTGGTGGCCGATCTCGTGGAGGAACACCGCGGCGGAGATGGGCCCACGGGGCCTGGGCGATTCGATGAGCCGGGACACGGAGCCGTCGGCGTATGTGACCTGCCACGCGACGCCCGACATGCTGCTGCGCCACTTCCGCACGCGCACGGTGTGCTCGGCGAGCATCTCACGCGTGACGCGCTCGTAGCGCTCACGCATGGGGAGTTTCGCCTGGACCTGCTCTGCCTCGGGCTCGGGCATGGGCACGAGCGAGTCGGGGAGCACGCGCTGCGCCACGGTGACGGCGCGGGCCTGCTGCCTGCGCGCCTCGCGGCGGCTGGGATCCTTGCCGGCCCCTGTCAGCAGGTCCCAGAGCGTCAGCATCGCCCGCCCTCCAGCGTGGCGTCGGCGGCGAACGTGCGGCCCGCGGCGAACTCGTCCCAGCGCATGGCGCGCCGGCCTTCGGGCTGGACATCGATCAGGCGCAGACACGTTCCGCCGCCGCAGGCGACGAGACCCGCCTTCGCGTCGAGGAGTGTTCCGGGATTCACTCCGGTTGATTCGGGATCGGAGGGAAGGTCTTGCACTCGAAGGAGTTTCATCGGCTGCCCGCCCAGGATCGCTGCAACCCCGGGCCAGGGGGTCAGGGCGTGGACGGTGCGGCGGATCCGCTCCGCGGGCCAGTGCGGGTCGATGACGCCGTCGGCTTTCGACAGTTTGCGCGCGTGGGTGACCAGCGACTCGTCCTGCTCGGCCTTGCGCACGCGGCCGTGCGCGAAGTCGTCCAGCACGGACATGATGAGCGCGGGGCCGTCGGCGGCGAGCAGGTCGTGCATCTCGCCGGCGGTGGTCATGGGATCGACCACGCGTCGGGACTGCGCGAGCACGAAGCCCGCGTCCATGCGATCGGCGATGGTGATGACGCTGTTGCCGGTCTCGGCGTCGCCGGCCCAGAGCGCGTGGTTGATGGGCGCCGCGCCGCGCCAGCGCGGCAGCAGCGACGCGTGCAGGTTGATGGCGAACGAATCGCCGAGCAGCGGCCTGCCGAGTTTCTGGCCGTAGGCGATGATCACCCACGCGTCGGCACGCAAGGCGTGGAGGGATTCGACAACGCCCGGGTCGTTGATGTTGCCTGGCTTGAAGACGCGCGCGGGGTCGACCCGGTCGGCTGCCCACTGGCCGACCGGCGAAGGCGTGATCTTCTTGCCTCGGCCCGCGGGTCGATCCGGCTGGGTGACGACACCCACGATGTTGTGCGCGAGGGAGAGCGCTTCGAGCGTGGGCAGCCCGAAAGCGCCCGAGCCGAGGAACAGGATGCGCAGCGGCGCCGTCGGCGCGTCCGCGCTCAACGCCTGCCCGCCGCGCGTTCGAGGTCGCGGACCGCGGAGCGGTTGCGCAGCCGCGCGGTCGGGACGAACTTGTCGATGATGAGCACGCCGTCGAGGTGATCGATCTCGTGCTGGATGCAGCGCGCGAGCAGGCCGGCGGCGTGGATCGTGAATTCCTCGCCGCGCTCGTTGAGGGCCCGGACGACCACCTCGGGCGGGCGCCTGACGTCGCCTCGGACCTCGGGGAGACTCAGGCAGCCCTCTTCCCACGGCTCTGGCGGGCCGAGGAAGCGCTCGATGACCGGGTTGACGAAGACCATGGGGCCATCGGACGACTCGGGGTGCTCGCCCGCGTCGCTGGCGTCGTCGTCCTCTGGCGCGGGGACGTTCGCGACGAAGAGCCGGATCGAGAGGCCGACCTGCGGGGCGGCGAGCCCGATGCCGCGGGCCTCGTGCATCAGGTCGATCATGCGTGAGGCGATGGCGCGGAGGCCGTCGTCGACGGCGTCGACGGGCGCGGCCTTTGCGCGGAGCGCCGGATCGGGATAGTTGATGATGGAGAGGTTCTCGGGCCGCACAGACATCGCGGGGAGTGTATGACCGAACCGCGATCCCCGCCCGTGCGGGCCTCGTTGCCGCTTGTTGGGTCAGTCTCTAGCATTGCGGACGCAACCACCTCCGCGATCCACGCGGATGATCCGGGCGGGGCTCCCCCCGCTGACCGCGTGCAGGAGATCGATCGCTTGGCGTTGTTCGGACGAAAGAAAGGCGAAGACGGGAGCGGGGACGGCGCCGCGGCGACCAAGGGCGGGAGCCCGGACCTCTTCGAGTCCGATCCGGTCAAGGCCAAGAAGTTCTTCGACCACGCGCAGGCGGTCCACGACACGACCAACTACGCGTACTCGTCGGTGCTGTGGCTCCAGGGGCTTCGCCAGGACCCGACGAGCATGTTCGGGCTCGAGCGGTTCTTCGATTCCGTTCGCTCGTTCGCGAGTCTGGAGAACCGCGACCGCCCGACGAAGGAGCAGACGAGCAACTTCAACGGCAAGGGGCCGGTGGAGGGCTACCTCTCGGCGCTGCTGAACTGGGGCACGCGCCCCGACGACGCGAGCCGGGTGCTGAAGGTGCTGGAGACCGCGACGAAACTCGACCTCGTCGAGCAGGGGTACTGGATCGCGGAGAAGAGTCTTCCCCTGCTGCTGAACGGCAGGAGGAAGGACGTGCTCGTCAAACTGAAGGACGCGCTCGTGAAACTCGGCGCGTTCGACCTCGCGGTGAAGGCGGGCGAGGCGGCGCTGATCGCCGACCCCACGGACACGGGGCTGGAGCAGGAGGTCCGCAACCTCGCCGCGCAGGCCACGATGACCAGCGGCGGGTACGAGCGCACCGGCGAGTCGGGCGGCTTCCGCGCGAACATCCGTGGGTCTGAGGAGCAGCGCAAACTCGAAGAACAGTCGCGGATCGTCAAGAGCGAGGAGACGGTCGACCGTCTGATCGAAGACGCGAAGGCGGACTACGAGCGTCGTCCGGACGATCGCAACACGATCGGCAAGTACGCGCGCATCCTGCAGGAGCGCGGCAAGCCCGAGGACATCAAGACCGCGTTCGAGGTCCTGATGAGCGCGTACAAGTCGACCGACGAGTTCCGGTTCCGTCAGCAAGCGGGCGAACTGCGGATGAAGCACGCGCGCCGCCAGTTGCTGAAACTGAAGGAGACCGCGGACGCCGACCCGAACTCGGACGCCGCGAAGAAGTTCCCCGACGCGCAGCGGAAGTTCACCGAGATGGAGTTACAGGAGTTCAAACTCCGCGCGGAGAACTACCCGACGGACCTTGGGCTCAAATACGAACTCGGCGTGCGGCACTTCCGCCTCGGCAACGACGAAGAGGCGATCGCGCTGTTCCAGGAAGCGCAGCACGACGCGAAGCACCGCACGCGGGTGCTGAACTACCTCGGGCAGGCGTTCCGTCGGATGGGCTGGAACGAGGAAGCCGCGGACACGTTCCGTCGCGGGCTGGAGGGCGTCGAACTCGACAGCGACGACCTGAGTCTCCAGATGCGGTACGGGCTGATGGACGCGCTGGCGCAGCACGCGGAGGACGCGAGAGATCTCGCGGCCGCGGAAGAGGCGTACAAGATCGGCTCGGGCATCGCGATGCAGCAGATTTCCTACAGGGACATCCGCGAGCGTCGCGACGGGCTGCAGAAACTCATCAAGGAACTCAAGGCGGGCTGAGCCGCCGCGCCGGGTGTCCGGCGCTTCGCACGCGCCCTCGCCGCGCAGGGTGAGGGTGGAGAGAGACCATGAAACCGCAGATCGTCGTCGTTATCCCCGCGCGGCTGGGCAGCACGCGGTTGCCGCGGAAAGTGCTGCTTGCGGAGACGGGCAAGCCGCTGCTCCAGCACGTGTACGAGAACGCTGCGGGCGCGACGAGCGCGTCGCGCGTCGTGGTCGCGACCGACAGCGAAGAAGTGGTCGAGGCGTGCCGCTCGTTCAGCGCCGAGGCGGTGATGACCTCGCCCGAGCACACCAACGGGACGGCGCGCGTCGCGGAGGCGGCGGACATCCTGAAGGTGGGCGAGAACGACATCGTGGTGAACGTGCAGGGCGACGAGCCCGAACTCGAGCCGTCGGTGCTCGACGCGTCGGTCGACGCAATGCTCTCGGATGATCGCTGCGTCATCAGCACGCCGGCGGCGCCGTTCGGCGAGGACGAGGACCCGCGCGACCCGGCGGCGGTGAAAGTCGTCTGCGCTGTCGATGGCGCCGCGCTCTATTTCTCCCGCTCGCTCATTCCGTGTGATCGCGACGGCGATTCGGGTGCGCTCGGCGCACCGCTGCGCCACATCGGGCTCTACTGCTATCGGCGCCCGTTCGTGCGGGAGTACCTCGCGCTGTCGGCGACGCCTCTGGAGCAGGTCGAGAAACTGGAGCAGCTGCGCGTGCTGGAGCACGGGCGGCGCATCGCGGTGGCGGTCTGCGAGACGAGCAGCCGCGGCGGGATCGACACGAGAGCGCAATACGAAGCGTTCGTGCGGCGCGACGCGGCGCGACGCTAGCGCGCTGCGGCCGCGAACGCTTGAGACGGCGCGGGCGGGAGCAGCCGCGCGGGCGAGTCGCATCGGGGCACGAACGCGACGATCGCCTTCAGCAGCGGCTCTTTCTCCTCGGCGTCGGGGCGGGCCTCGAAGGGGTCCCATGACGTGAGGATGGCCTGGCCGAGCGTGAGCGGCTCCGGAGCGGGCGGGCCGAAGACGATCGAAAGGTCACTCGTGTTCCGCGGGGCGTGCGCGAACTCGAAACCGGGCGCGGGCGGCTCGGGGTCGGCCTGGACGTCGGTGGTGGGCGTCTCCCCCCACTCTTCGTCGGGGCCGGCGGGCACGACGATGTAGGCAAACCCGGGCTGGAGATCCGACTCGAAGGTCAGTTGCTCCACGAGTTCTCCGCGGCGGAGTTCGTAGGCGGAGAGGTCGACCTCGGCGGGCTGCTCGATGGGATCGAACTGCGCGGCGTAGGGCTGATCGCTGAGGAGTTGGACGGCGAACTCGACGCGGACGCGCTCGCCATCGGGCGTGGGGCTTCCCCACGCGCGGGCGAGGAAGCGGGAGCCGGCGGCGTCGAAGGGCACAGGGTCGCCGTCGACGAGGACGGTCGCGCTGGGCGCGATCGAGCGGGCGCGGAAGGCCTCTGCCCAGTGGAGCGACCAGCCGAGCCACGAACGCTGCGTCGGTCCGACGGGGCGGAGCGAGTCGCGGAGCGTGGAG
>JBQLZI010000200.1:0-5204 GCA_052168195.1 Phycisphaerales bacterium | reverse complement strand
CTTCTTCCCCTTGAGCGCCGCGATCTTCGCCTCCGCTTCGGCCAGGGGGCTGTGACGCCTGGCCGCCTCGATCAACCGGGCCCGCTGCGCAGGCGTCAGGGAGTCCGCCGCGCCGAGCACGAGCGTCTCCGCGTCCTTGGCCGCCTGCTGGGGCGACCGCGGCGCGCCGGCTTCGATCGTCAGCCCGCTCCCGGTGAGCAGCGAGAGCGTCCCCCGATGCTCGTCGACCGACGAGAGCGTGCGGTCGAGCAGCCCTGGCAGGCGCCAGCCCGCGAGGCAGACGGCGGCGCACCCGAGCGCACAGCGAAACATCAGGCGGCGGTTCATGCTCTCCGGATCGGCACGGCAACTCCAGAAGGGGAGCGATCTTGCGGATCCGCCCGCCGTGATCGGACCCGCCGCGTGCCCACCCGCGCGGCTTTCCGCCCGCCGGGTTAGCGGGCGTTGCGGACGAGGGCTTCCCGGGCCTCGACGGCCAGTTGGTCGCACCGCTCGTTCTCGGCGTGCTCGTTGTGCCCGCGGATCCAGTGGAAGCGCAGGGTATGCGATTTCCGCAAGTCGTCGAGGATGCGCCAGAGGTCCTCGTTCTTGACCGGCTTCTTCGCCGCGGTCTTCCACCCGCGCCGGATCCAGTTGTCCAGCCACTCCTTGAGCCCGTTGAGCACATACTGGCTGTCGGAGGTGATGTCGACGACCGACGGGCGCTTGACCGCGCGCAGGCCCTCGATCACGGCCATCAGTTCCATGCGGTTGTTGGTCGTCTCCAGTTCCGCGCCGGAGCGCTCGCGTTCCGTGCCCGACGCGGGGTGGCGCAGGATGTACGCCCAGCCGCCCGGCCCCGGGTTGCCCGAGCAGGCGCCGTCGGTGAACAGCAGGATGTGCGGCCTGGATTCGCCCTCAGGTGTCGTCACGCGGCCAGTGTAGGTCGGCGCCCGCGCGTCATATGATCGGGCCAGATGACGCAGACCACCGCCCCGGCGCCGAACGCTCCCGCACGAACCGTCCACCGCATCGAGGTCGCGCCCGCGCCGGGCCGCGCCGACGTGCGCGGCGAGGCCCTGCGGCGCGACGCCGCCGCCCTGGGCGTGCAGGCCGCCGCCGTGCGCTCCAGCAAGGTCTATTTGGTCGAAGCCGAATTGTCCAACGCCGACCTCGACGCGCTGGTCGCGCGACTCCTCGTCGATCCGGTGCTCGAACGCGCCACGCTCGGCGTGTCGGACGCCGACGGCGCGCAGGTCGTCGAAGTCCACCCGCTCCCGGGCGTCATGGACCCCGCCGCCCACACCGTGCGCGAGGCGGCCCGCGAACTGCTGGGCGTCGACGACATCGCCGTCTCCACCGGCGCACGCTACGACCTTGAAGGCGTGAACCGCGCCGACGCCGAACGCCTCGCGACGCGCCTGCTCGCGAACCCCGTTATCCAGGCCCTGCACTTCCAGCCCTTCACGCCCACCGCGCTCCCGAAGGGCGGCGGGTACGACCTCGCCGTGCGCACGGTCGAGATCCGCGACCTCGACGAGCCCGCCCTCGAGCGTCTCTCACGCGAAGGCCACCTCTTCCTCGACCTCGCCGAGATGCGCGAGATCCAGGACTACTACACGTCGCTCGGCCGCGAACCCACCGACGTCGAACTCGAGACCCTCGCGCAGACCTGGTCCGAGCACTGCGTCCACAAGACGCTCAAGAGCACCATCTCGTACGCGAGCCCCTCGATCGACACCGACCGCATCGACTGGTCGGATCGTCCCGGCCACGAACGCCTCGCCGACGGCACGGTCGTCATCCACAACCTGCTCAAGAGCACCGTCGCCGCGGCCACGCACGAACTCATCCGCGAGGGCGTCGACTGGACGCTCAGCGTGTTCGTCGACAACGCGGGCATTGTCGCCTTCGACGACGACCACGCCGTGTGCATCAAGGTCGAGACGCACAACCATCCTTCCGCGATCGAGCCCTACGGCGGCGCGGCGACGGGCGTGGGGGGGTGCATCCGCGACGTCATCGGCACAGGGCTTGCCGCGAAGCCCATCGCCAACACCGACGTCTTCTGCGTCGCGCCCCACGACACCGAGACCGTCCCCAGCGGCTGCCTGCACCCCAAGCGCGTACTCACGCAGGTCGTCGCGGGCGTGCGAGACTACGGCAACCGCATGGGCATCCCCACGGTCAACGGCGCGGTCTACTTCGACGAACGCTACATCGGCAACCCGCTGGTGTACTGCGGCTGCGTCGGCGTCATGCCCCGCGACAAGGTGAAGGGCGCCGCCGAACCGGGCGACGTCATCGTCGCGCTGGGCGGACGCACGGGCCGCGACGGGATCCACGGCGCCACGTTCTCGTCCGCCGAACTCACCGACACCCACGCCGACGAGTTCTCCCACGCCGTGCAGATCGGCAACGCCATCGAGGAGAAGCGCGTCCTCGACGCGATCCTCCGGGCCCGCGACGCCGGACCGGACGGCGCGCCGCTGTATCGCGCCATCACCGACTGCGGCGCCGGCGGGTTCTCCTCCGCGGTGGGGGAGATGGGCGAAGCGCTCGGCGCCGAGGTCCACCTCGAGCGCGCCCCGCTCAAGTACGACGGCCTCTCGTACACGGAGATCTGGGTGAGCGAGGCGCAGGAACGCATGGTCCTTGCCGTTCCGAAGGAGCACCTGGCGGAACTCCGCGCGATCTGCGCCGAGGAGCACGTCGAACTCGCCGAACTCGGAACCTTCGGCACGCCCGACCGCGAACTCGTGCTCCGCTACCACGGCACGGAAGTCGGCCGCCTCTCGATGGCGTTCCTCCACGACGGCATCCCCACGCCCACCCGCGCCGCGGAGTGGGCGCCCGCGCCCGCTCCAGCGCGCACCGGCGCCGACCTCGACGCGAACGAAGCGCTGCTCGGTCTGCTCGCGCACCCGAACATCGCGAGCAAACGCTGGATCGTTCGCCAGTACGACCACGAGGTGCAGGGTGCCACCGCGGTGAAGCCCTTCGTGGGCGTCGCGCAACTCGGCCCCAGCGACGCCAGCGTTGTCCACCCCGTGCCCGGCTCACCCCGGGCCCTCGCGATCGGCTGCGGCCTCGCCGTGGGCGTCGGCGATCCCTCCCTCGGCGGCGACCCCTACGAGATGGCCCTCGCCGGCATCGACGAGTGCGTGCGTAACCTCGTCTGCGTCGGTGCAGATCCCGAGCGCACCGCGATCCTCGACAACTTCTGCTGGCCGAGTTGCAAGAAGCCCGCCAACCTCGGCTCGCTCGTCCGCGCCGCAGAGGGCTGCTACGACGCGGCCAAGGCGTACCGCACCCCCTTCGTGTCGGGCAAGGATTCCCTGAACAACCAGTTCACCACCGACGACGGGCGCACCATCGAGATCCCGCCGACCTTGCTCATCACCGGGATGGGCATCGTCGAGCACGTCGAACGCTGCGTCACCAGCGACATGAAGCACGCCGGCGACACGCTCATCCTCGTCGGAGCCGGCCAGGAGGAACTCGGCGGCAGCCACCTTCAGAAACTCGGCGCCGCGATCGAGAACGCCGCGATCCCCACGACCTGCCTGCACGCGGGGCCGCGCAACGCCCGCGCCGTCGCGAACCTGGTCTCGCAGGGGCTCGTCCGCGCAGCGCACGATTGTTCCGACGGCGGGCTCCTCGTCGCCGTCGCCGAGATGCTCATCGGCGCAGCCGGCGAATCGGGCAGAGGCGCCTTAGGCGCGTCGCTCGATCTGTCAGCGGTGCAGGGGCTCACGCGTGACCAGCACACGCTCTCGCCCGCCGCCGCGCTCTTCAGCGAAGCGCCGAGCCGCTACGTTCTGGAGGTCGCGCCCGATCGCGTCGAAGACACGCTCCGCGCACTCGTCGGCGTGCGCCACGCGGTCATCGGGACGGTCAACGAGTCCGGACGCCTCGCCGTGGACGCCGCCGGCATTGATCGGCCGGTGGCCGACCTGCGCGACGCGTGGCTCGGCGCGCTCGACTGGTGATTGCGTTGCTCTGAAAAAGGCCGACGGGCGCGTCCCGCTGTGCCGCAGGTCGCGCCCGTCCGTGTGTGTGATGCGTTGGGGGCAGCGTCCCGCTCAGGCCACGAGCAGGACGGCGATAGTCGCGATCGAGGTCGCCAGCCCGAGGGCTGCCCAGAAGGTCGCGACCTGACGGTCGTTGTGGAGGCCGAAGTGGCGGCCGGCGTGCATGAACCTCACCATGGCGAACTCCTTCCTGGGAGCCCGGACCCCGGCCGCCCGATTCGTCATCCGGGCCGGGCAGGGGGTCGATCACGGGTCATCCGTTCGCTATAGTGTACGGACATTCGCCATTGGGGTTCAAGTTCGCCATAGAGAATTTTCGATTTCCAGTCCGTCTAGGAGGCCTCAGTCCATGGAAGTCGGCCCGCAGATCGCCGCCCGCCGCGCACAACTCGGGTACACCCTCGCCCACCTCGCCGAGAAATCGGGCGTCAGCAAGGCCATGCTCTGCGACGTCGAGGCGGGCAAGAAGAACCCCACCGTCCGAGTGCTCCACCAGATCTCCCTCGGGCTGGGCTGCACGATCTCCGACCTCCTCGACATCGAGCCCACCCCCCGGCTCGACCACATCCGCCGCGAGGAACGCAAGGTCTTCATCGATCAGGAATCGGGCATCGCCCGCCACCTGCTCGCGCCCGCGCTCACCCGCCACGGCATCCAGGTGCTGATGTACCACTTCCCGTCGGGCTCCGAGGTCGAGTGGTCCGCCGAGATGCCCGGCGTCTTCGAGCACATCACCGTCCTCAAGGGCTCGATGCGGCTCACCCTCGCCAGCGAGTCGGTCACCCTCCACGAGGGCGATTCCGTCACCTTCGCCGCCGACCGCATCCTCAGTTGCCACGCGCTCGGCTCCCGCGACGTCCAACTGCTGATGGTCATGGATTCCACCCAGGTCGGACGCGTCAGCGCATCGGCGCCCCCGCCTCCCGCGCCCGATTTCCGCGAGGACGACATCGGAAAGACGCCCGCCGCCGCCTCGTGATGGGGACAGGCCCCGCCGCCTCCGCAATAATCCGCCGATGCCGAACTCACCCCGCGCTCTGGTCATCCGCACCGCCGGCACGAACTGCGACGGCGAGATGATCCGCGCGTTCCAACTCGCCGGCGCACGGGCCGAACTCGTCCACGTTGATCGTCTCGCCGCCGAGCCGGCGCGCATCGACGAGTACGACCTGATCGGTTTCCCCGGGGGAT
>JBQLZI010000199.1:0-5222 GCA_052168195.1 Phycisphaerales bacterium | reverse complement strand
CACGCTGACCCGAGTCGCTGTCGTCCGCCACCGCAAACACGCCCTCGTACTCCCCCAGTTCCGACTTGAGCGCATCCACCGCGCCCTGCATCTGCGCCGGGTTGTCCCCGAGGATCGTGTAACTCAGCGGCGGGCCGCCCGGGCCGCCCTGGATCTCCTCAAACCGCAGGCTCTTGATGCCCGGGACCTCGCCGATGTCGCGCTGCATCGCCACGCGCAGTTCCTGGCTGCTCCGGTCGCGCTCCTCGACGGGGATCAACTGGATGAACAACTGCCCCAGGTTGCTCTGGCTCGTCGCCGTCCCGTCGTTCACGTCGTTGCTCGCGCCCACGAACGCCTGCACCGACTTCACCTCGGGGAGTTTGAGCGCCGACTGCTCGATCCGCGCCACCACCCGGTTGGTCTCCTGCGCAGGAGTCCCCACCGGCATCCGCAGGTTCACCAGGATCGTCTCGCTGTCCGCCGACGCGAGAAAATCGAACGGCACGCGCCCGCCCGCCACCAGCCCGAAGCACGCGATCAGAATCCCCGCGAAGATCGTCAGCGTCAGGTACCGCGCGTGCAGCGCCGCGCGCAGCAGCCGCGCGTACGGCCGCGCGAGCCACCCGTGGAAGAACCAGTCGCGCTTCTGCTCCGCCCAGTCGCCGACCCTCGCCATCGGGCCCTTCGCCGGCCCGCGCTTCTCGCGCCGGCGCAGCGTGTGCGCCATGTGGCTGGGCAGGATGATCAGCGCCTCCGCGAGCGACACGAACAGCGCGATCGCCACCACCAGCGGCAGACTGCCCATCAGATCGCCCACGCGCCCCTCGATCAGCCGCAGGGGCATGAACGCGCACACCGTGGTCGTCACCGTCACCACCACGGGCCAGAACACCTGCCTTCCGCCCTGGATCGCCGCCTCCAGCGCCCCCTCGCCCGTCTCGTGCCGCGCATAGATGTTCTCCGCGACCACGATCGCGTCGTCCACCAGCAGACCCAGCACCACGATCAGACCGAACATCGTCAGCAGGTTCAGCGTGATGTCCAGCACCGACATCATCGCCAGCGTCCCGAGCACGCTGATGACCAGCCCCGCGGTCGTCCAGAACGCCACCGTGGGCGGCAGGAACACCACCAGCGCGATCAGCACCACCACCACGCCCGTCAGCGCGTTGCGGCTCAGCAGGTCCAGACGCTGCGTCACGAACCGCGACAGGTCCTGCCCGCTCTCCAGTTGGCCGGGCGGAGCGTCCTCGTGCGACTGACCCAGCGCGTACGCCCGCCACACCGGGGGCGCGACGCCCTGGCCCTGCTCCGCGCGCGCGATCGCCCCGCGCTCCGCCCCCGACAGGTGAATCTCCTCGCCGTTCCGGCCCGCCGCGTACGCGCGCACCATCTCCGCGATCTGCACGATGTCCTGCTTCTTCTGCGCGTACACCGTGAGCGACACCGCCGGCTTGCCGTTGTAGCGCAGCCGCACATCCACGTCCGCGAACGTGTCGCGCACCTCCGCGATGTCAGACACCCGCACCACCCCGCCGTCGCCCGTCGACTTCACGATGATGTCGCGCACGTCCCGGGCCACGTCGTCCGCCCCCCTCGTGCGCACCGCGACGTTCACGCTGGGCGAGCGCACCGTGCCGCCCGGGCTCTCCCCCATGGCCGCGCGGATCCGCTCGGTCACGTCCAGCAGCGACAGGTCGTGCTGGAGCAGTTCCGCCGGGTCGACCTCCACCGCGATCTCGTCGACGCGCGTCCCCCCGATCGTCACGTCCCCCATCCCCGGGAGCGTGCGCAGGTCGTCGCGCATCCGCTTGATCGCGTCCTTCATCGTCCGCTCGTCCGCGTCGCCGAACAGCGTCAGGTCGATCACCGGGATCTGCGGCTCGAAGTCCTCGACCGTGATCCGCTCGCTCAGCGGCGGCAGGTCCTGCAGCGCGTCGACCTCCCGCTTCACCCGCGCCGTCGCGTCCGCGATCTCCACCCCGTCTTCGAACTCCACGCGGATCGTCGCCGCCCCCTCGACGATCGACGTGTTCACCTCTTTCACGTCCTCGATGTCCGCGACGCGATCCTCGATTTTGATCGCCAGCGACCGCTCGACCTCTTCGGGCGCAGCGCCGGGGTACGGCGCGATCACCATCACCTCGTTCGGCCGCGTCTCGGGGAAGAACTCCTTGCGCAGGTTCAGCCCCAGCACCAGCCCCGCGACCACGATCGCCCCCATCAGGAGGTTCGCAGCCACCGGCTTCTTCACGCCGAACTCGACGAGGTTCACTTCGAGCCCTCCGCGCCGCGGCCGTTCCCCGTCGCGAGGCCCTCGCGGACTTCCGCCGCGCCCATCGCGCGCACCGACGTGCCCGGCGCAAGGTCGTCCAGATTCGACACCACCACCCGGTCGCCGGGCTCGAGCCCGCGCTCGATCGCCGCCCACTCGCGTTCCTCAGGGTCGATCTCCGGATGCAGACCTTCGAGGTAGAACGCCACCACCACCGGCCTGCGCCGTACCACCCCGCCCTCGTCCACCACCATCACCGACTCGCCCTGCACCGCGATCCGCGGCGCCAGCACGCGTTGCGCGGGCCGAAGGTCCCCGAACCGCCCCCTCACGAACCGGCCCGGCAACAGCAGATTCGCCTGATCCCCGCCCGGGTCCTGCTCGACCACCGCGAACACCGTCACCGTGCGCGACTGCGGGTCCGCCTCCGGGCTGATGCGCTCGATCGTCGCGTCCCACGTCCGCCGGATCTGCCCCTCGCTCACGATCGTTGCCGGCGCTCCCACGCGCAACTCCCCCGCCGCCGACACCGGCACGCGCAGCGGCGTCTCGATCCGCGCCAGCGACACCAGCCGCGCCGCCTGATCCCCCGCCGCCGCACGCTCACCCTCACGAAAGCTCACGCTCTGGAGCGTGCCGTCGAACGGCGCCGTGATCGTCGTGCGCTCCAGGTTCTCGCGCGCGAGCCGTAGATTCGCGCGCTCCGCCTCCAGTTGCGCCTCCAGCGAGTCCCGCCGCGCCGGAACCTCCGCGAGCGAACGCTTCAGTTGCGATTCCTCGCGCTTCGTCCGCGTCAGCGTGCTCAGCAGGGTGTCGATCTCGCGTTCGATGGCGGCCCCGCCGCGCGCCGCTTCGCGGGCCCGCTGCACGTCGCGCTCGGCCAGTTCGCTCGCCTGGCTCGCCAGCGCGACCTGTTCGCGCAGCGAGTCCTCCTCTACCGCGAGCGCGGCCATCTGCGCCTCGAGCGACGCGAGCATGGCCTCACTCCGACTGACCGCCGACTCGTAGTCCGTCGGGTCGATCTGCAGAATCGTCTCCCCCTCGCGCACCGTCACACCCGGCTCGATCGCCGCGGGACGCCGCACGATCACCCCGGCCACCTCCGCGCGGATGTCCGCGACCCGCATCGATCGCGCCGTCCCGAGGCCCTCCCAGGGCCGGCTCACCGCCACCTCCCGGGCCGTCACCACCTCGACGGGAATCGCCGTCTCCGTGCGGGGCTTCCGCGGCGCCTCGGGCCTCGTCGCGACCAGCGCCGCGAAGAACCCAACGCCCAGCAGCAGCGCGACGACGGCCACACCGGTGCGCACGGCCAGTGCGATCGCTCTCGACCCCCGGCGACTCTCCGATTTCCCCATGCCAGCAACCGCCTTTCCATCCGTCCGCTTGCCGATCCAACGGTAGGTCGCCCCGCCGCCGCGCACGCCCCACGCCGTCGCCCACGGTTCGGCCGCCGCCGGGCGCCCGATTCGCCGCTTGACATCCGGCCCCCGCCTCCCGACGCTTTGCGGATCATGAACACCGCCCAGCACGCCGCGCTCAGCCCCACCCTCGCCGCCGCGACCCTCGATCGCCTCGGCCTCTCTCGCGATCGCGCCCTCAACGCGCCGATCCTCGCCGTGCTCGGCTCGCTCTTCATCGCCCTGTGCGCACAGATCGCGGTCCCCATGTGGCCCGTCCCCGCCACGATGCAGACCTTCGCGGTCCTGCTCGTCGGCGCGGCACTCGGCGCCCGCCTCGGCGCTGCCGCCGTCCTCCTCTACCTCGTCGAAGGCGCGATGGGCATGCCGTTCTTCTCGAACGGCGCGTTCGGCGCGGCCCGCTTCCTCGGCCCCACCGGCGGATACCTCCTCGCCTTCCCCGTCGCCGCCTTCCTTGTCGGCTACCTCGCGCAACTCGGTCTCACGCGCACCTTCGCCCGCGCCGCCTGCTCGATGTTCGCCGGCACGCTGCTCATCCTCGCCGTCGGCGCCGTCTGGCTCTCCATCTTCTTCCCCCACACCGACGCCTTCACCGCCGGCTTCGCGATCTTCCTCCCCGGGGGCGTCCTCAAGACCCTCCTCGCCGCGGCCCTGCTCCCCGCCGCCTGGAAGTTCGTCCGCCGCTGACCGGCCGCACTCCCCTCCCACTCGTGGGAAGGGTGAGTGGAAGGGCGATATCAGCCCGCTACCCCCGCGCCGCCTCCCACACCTTCCTCAACCCATCAACGCCGATCTCCCCGATCCGCGCCACCGTCGCGTCCGCGCCTGCCGCGAGCAGGTTCTCACGCGCTGACGTGTGCTCCACCGCGACGCACGCCATGCCCGCGCCCTTGGCCGCGCGCACCCCGATCGCCGTGTCCTCGAGCACCACGCACTCGCCCGGCTCGACGCCGAGTTTCTCCGCCGCAAGCAAATACGGCAGCGGATCCGGCTTCGTGCGCACGCAGACGTCCGCCGTCACCACCTCACGCAGCAGCCGCAGCACGCGCATCGCGTCGAGCATCGCCAGCACCTCGAACGCACGCGAGCCCGAGCACACCGCCGTCAGGTGATCGTTCGACGCGGCCCGTACGAGTTCCGGCGCGCCCGGCTGCGCCGTCCACACGCCCTCGGCGATCATCCGCGTCGTCTGTCGCTTCTTCTCCTCCATCAGCGCGTCACGCAGCGACTCGCTGAAGTCGTGCGCACGCCCCGCGTCGGCGTACACCTTCGCGAACGCCTCCTTATCCCCCAGCCCCACGTACTGCTGCCAGTCCTCCAGCGGCGCCGGCGCCCCCAGACGCTCGCACGACGCCCTGATCGCCGCCTCGTGCATCGGCTCCGAATCCACCAGCACACCGTCCATATCAAAGATGATCGCGCGCATGCGGGAGGGTACCTTCATTCCCGCACCCTCTCCCGCTGGGAGAGGGTGGCTGCGCAGCAGCCGGGTGAGGGCCGGTCCTCTCTCGGTTGTGCCTTCTGCCCTGTGCCGCGTGCCCTCT
>JBQLZI010000198.1:0-5229 GCA_052168195.1 Phycisphaerales bacterium | reverse complement strand
CCCCGAGGTCGACCTCCGGGTACCCCAGTTTCGCGTCGGGGGTGGTGACGCCCAGATCGCAGACGCACGCCAAGCCGCAGCCGCCGCCGATCGCGGCGCCGTTGATCCGCGCGATCGTCACCATCGGGAGGTTGCGCACGGCGTGCGTCAGTTCGGCGATGAGGTCCAGCAGTTTCGCCGGCGCGCCGGGCACATCGAGCACCGCCTTGAGGTCCATCCCGGCGCAGAAACTCTTGCCCGCGCCGGTGACGACGCACGCCGACACGCCCTCCATCTCGCCGAGTTCGGCGACGCGCTCCATCAGCGCGGTGAGCAGGTCGAGCGAGAGCGCGTTGCGCTGCTCCGGACGGTTGAGCGTGAGCGTCGCGACGCGGCCGTCGATCGACAAGAGTGCGAGGTCAGTCATCCCAGTTCTCGTGATAGGTGATGCAAACCGAGTGGACCGGCTGCTCGTCTGAATCGAACTTCTGGGGAGTCAGGTCCCAGCCGGCATGTTCTTCACTGAAGAGATGGCGATGATCCCTGCCGCTCAAGACCCGTGCAATCTCATCGATGAGGTAACACAGGCCCTTCTCGTCGCCCCATATCAGGATCTTGTTGCCATCACTACTCAGGCTGAACGACAGCCGGTGATCAACGGCGAAGTTCTCGGGATCCGAGAAGCGACTCATCGCGTCTTCTCCCAGAAATTCTGAAGCATCGAGCGTTCTTCGTGCCCGCCCGCGAGGCCCATCGACGCGTGCAGCGCGCCCTCGGTGTGCTCGGGGCACAGCGATCTGTCGACAAGGTTGAGCCAGCGCTTGGTCTCGCGGATCGCGCCGGTGGGCTTGAGCGCGAGCGTCCGCGCCAACTCGATCGCGCGCGGCACGACGGCGTCAACGCTGTCCATACACTCGTGCGCAAGCCCGATCCGCGCCGCGTCGCGGCCCGTGATCAGTTCGGAATCGAGCAGCCGCGCACGCGCGTGGCCGTCGCCCACCATCGCACGCAGGAACGGGCTGCTCACGGCGGGCGACACGCCGATCCGTGTCACCGGGTACCCGAACTTCGCGTTCGCGTCGGTCACCACGAAGTCCGCGCCGCCGAGCAGCGCGCATCCGCCGGCGATCGCGGCGCCCTGCGCCGCCATCACCACGACGCACGAACACCCGCGCAGCACGCGGATCGTGTTGCTCAGCCCCGTCAGCAGCGAACGCATCGCGAGCGGGTCGTCGCGGCAGGCGTCGAGATCGAAACCAGCGCAGAACACCGGGCCCTCGCCGCGGACCAGCACGACGCGGACGGCGGGATCTCGCGTGCCGTCCTCCTTCGCCTTGCGGAGGTTGAACATCATGTCCGCCGTCAGCGCGTTGCGCTTCTCCGGGCGGTCGATGACCAGATGAAGGATCACGCCCGACGCGTCGACGCCGGTGACGGGGTTTCTGCCCTCGACGCGTTCGTGCTCGACGCGGATCATCGCGTGCTCCCCTGCCGGGCCCGCGCCTCGGCGACGATCTCCCGCGCAACGCCCGCGGCCGCCGCGAGCGCGTCGTCGTCCACCGCGCACTCCAGCCCCGCGTCCCGTGCGGCGCGCACCAGCGTCTCGGTCGAGATGTTCCCCGGCGCCGGCTTCTCGGGCGTGCCCGCGTACGGGCATCCACCAAGCCCGGCGACCGAGCCGTCGAACGAGCGCACGCCCAGCCCGATCGCCTCGCGCACGCAAGCGCCCGCGCGGCCGAAAGTATCGTGCAGGTGGAGGGTCATGGCGGCGCGCTCCGATGCGTCGAACTCGCCGAGCAGCGCGCGGATGTCGTCGGTCGTCGCGACGCCGATCGTGTCGCCCAGGTCGATCTCGGCGTCGCGTCCCGACGGAACGATCGCGCGGAGTTTGCCCACAACCGCGCGCACCGCATCGGGCGCGATAGGCCCCTCGAACGGGCACGCAACGGCGCAGGAGACGTACATGCGGATCTGGAATCCGCGCTCAAACGCGCGCGGCACGAACGCCGCGAACCGCTCGATGGTCTCGTCGATGCTCGCGTTGGTGTTCTTCTTCGAGAAGGTCTCGCTGGCCGCGGTGAACACGGAGACTTTCCCGATCAGCGGCTTCCCGCTCCGCTCGTTCACCGCGCACGCGGCGTCGAACCCGCGCTCGTTGGGCACGAGCGCGGACAGCGTCGGCGTCCCGGGCCAGATCGCGCCGACGGCGTCGAAGACCTCGGCCGCGTCGCCGAGTTGCGGCACCCACTTCGGCGAGACGAAACTGCTGACCTCGATCTCGTCGACGTTCGTGCGCAGCATCGCCTCGACCAGCCGGATCTTGTCGGCGGTCGGCACCACGCCGGGCTCGTTCTGGAGCCCGTCACGCGGGGAGACGTCGGAAATGCGCACTCGCTCGGTCACGAACGGGGGAGTCTACACGATCTCCCGTTCGCACGCAGGGAGCATCGACGTAAGCACTTGTGCATACAACGGATACCGACGGCTGATCTCAGCCGCCGAACGCCGCCTTCGCGCCCTCGGCCATTTCCTCGGGGGTCATGTCCTTGATGTGGGTCGCGAAGGTCCACGAGTGCCCGAAGGGGTCGTGCACGCCGCCGTAGCGATCGCCCCAGAACATGTCGGTCGGAGGCATCTTCACCTCGGCGCCGGCCTTCTCCGCGCGGGCGACCGCGGCGTCGCAGTCCTCGACGTACTGGTGGATCGTGACCGACGAGCCGCCGAGCGCCTTCGCCGAACGCGACTGGCCCTCGCAGTACTCGGGGAAGTCGTCGCAAAGGAAGAACGTGTGGTCGCCGATCTTCATCTCCGCGTGCATCAGCCGCTTGCCGTCCGGAGCGGGCATGCGGCAGGTCTCCTCGGCGCCGAACGCCTTGGCGTACCACTCGAGCGCCTTCGCGGCGTCATCAACCACCAGATGGGGAACGAACCCCTTGGGCATGTTCGCGTTCTTCGACATCACACCTCTCCCTTGCCGGGTCTCGTCGCCGCCGGCCCCCGTCGGAGCCCGCCCGCGGCGACGGCCGAGAATACAGGAGACGCGAGGTCTGTCAAGACACTTTTAGGATTGTTTTAGGTATCAGCCGATCCGCCGCAGCGTCGCCCGGGCCAGCATGTCCGCGGCTTGGGGCCGGAACCGCCAAAACATCTCCGGCTCGACCACCTCGTACTCCACCACCCGCGGGTCGAGCAGCGACACCGCGGCGCCCTCCGCGCGCATCGACGGGTCTCCGGGCTCCTCGATGTCCACGAGATCGACGCGCGCGTACAGCGGCGCATCGCCGGTCTCTGCGATCCACGCGTCGTTGCACCGGCGCGCCACTTCCAGTTCGCGGGCCGAGGGCTCGTGCGCGAAGACCGCGCCGCCGTGGTCGTCCTGGCAGCGCACGTCGTCTCCGGCCGGAACCTTGCGCACGGCGTGGGTGAACTCGCGCTCCACGAACATCAGCGATGTCTCGCCCTTCGTGCGGATGCTGGGCACGAGGGGCTGCACGAGCGCACCCCCGGAGTCGCCCGTCGCCATCAGGTTCGCGAGATGCCGCTCGGCGTCGTCGATGTCGTCCATCGAGAACAGGCGCAGCCCCCACGCGGCGCCCCCGATCGCGGGCTTGATGACGCCGCTGGTCCAGCCCATCTCGGCCGCGACCTCGCGCAGGTCGACGCGCGGTTCGCCGGCGCGCGCAAAGAGCGTGGGGATGGTCGGCACGCCGCGGTCTTCAAGTTGCTTGAGGTACAACTTGTGCGTGTTGCGCCAGATCGTCTCGGCGGAGTTGAACAGGTTGGTGTGCGCGCCGACGCGCAGAGCCCACTCGCAGAACTGCTCGCGCTTGCCGCGGTAGTAGTCCCAGGTGTGCCGGATCACAACGGCCGCGAACGAGACCCATTCGACCGTCGGGTCGTCCCAGACGACATGGCGCGCGTCGACGTTGAGGCGCGCGAACGCGTCGAGCACGAAGCGGTCTTCGGCGCAGCCGAGTTCCTCGCGCGAGCAGGCGACGGCGATAGGTTGATGGCTCACGTCTGCAAGATCCCCGTGCGGAACTCGCGTTCACTCGGCCAGTTGCTCGTCATCGCGAGGGCCGCGGCCAGCTCGTCGCGGGTGTTGTGGGGCTGGATGATCCGGTCGAGCCACCCGCGGGCGGCGCCGTGGCGGATGTCCTGCTGCTCGGTGTAACTCTCGCGCACGGCGTCGAGGATCGCCTTGTGGGTCGCCTCGTCGATGGTCTCGCCCTTGCGCTCGCGTGATTTCTCTTCGATGGTCGCGAGCACGCCGCTGGCCTGCGCCGCGCCCATGACGGCGCACTTGCAGCCCGGCCACGCGTAGGTCAGGAACGGGTCGAACGCGCGCCCGCACATCGCGTAGTTCCCGGCGCCGTAGCTGCCGCCGATGATGAGCGAGATCTTCGGGACGACGCAGTTGCTCATGGCGTTCACCATCTTGGCGCCCGCGCGGATGATGCCGTGCTGCTCGCTCTCGCGCCCGACCATGAAGCCGGTCGTGTCGTGGACGAAGACGATGGGGATGCGCTTCTGGTTGCAGTCCATGATGAAGCGGGCGGCCTTCTCGGCGGAGTCGTCGTAGATCACGCCGCCGATCTGCATGCCCCCCGACGCGGGGCGGATGATCTTCTTCTGATTGGCGACGACGCCGCAGTTCTGCCCCTTGATGCGCGCGTATGCGCAGACGATCGTGCCACCGTAGTCAGCGCGGTACTCCTCGAAGGATCCCTGGTCGACAAAGGTCTTGACGATCTCGCGGGTGTCGTACTGCGCGCCGGGCCTGTCGGTGAAAACGGTGTAGACGTCGTCGGCCAGCCGCTCGGGTCCGGGCGCGGAGGGATCGACGGCGTCGGCCCGCGGCGCGGGCTTGTTGAACGCCTTCACGAGCGATCGGATGCGCGCGACGCAGGTCTCGTCGTCCTTCTCTTTAAAGTCGACGGTGCCCGAGATGCTCGCGTGCATCGCGGCGCCGCCGAGTTCCTCGTCGGTGACCTGCTGGCCGATGGCGGCCTTCACGAGCGCGGGGCCGGCGAGGTACAGCCCCGAGCCCTCGGTCATGAGGATGTTGTCGCACAGCACGGGGAGGTACGCGCCGCCCGCGACGCAGAAACCCATGATGGCGGCGATCTGCGGCACGCCGTCGGCGGAGATCACGGCGTTGTTGCGGAAGATGCGGCCGAAATCGTCGGTGTCGGGGAAGACCTCTTCCTGCAGGGGGAGGAAGACGCCCGCGCTGTCGACGAGGTAGAG
>JBQLZI010000197.1:0-5234 GCA_052168195.1 Phycisphaerales bacterium | reverse complement strand
AGATCGGACAGGCCGCGCCGCGCGCCGCGCGCGTGTCCCGCCCCTCGAACTCGACCGTCCCGGTCGTGTGCTCGTCGAGCAGCCGCAACACCCCGCGCCCAACCGTCGTCTTCCCGGAGCCCGACTCGCCCACAAGCCCGAGCGTCTCCCGCCGCCCAAGATCGAACGACACGGCTTCCGCGGCGACGACGTCGTCGGTCTCCAGACCGAGCACGCCCGTGCGCACGGGGAACCGCACCGACAGATCGCGAACCCTCAGCAGGGGGGGGGTGTCGCTCATCCGCCGCGCTCCCAGAACCTGAGCGACGGCTGCACGGTCGCGCGCACGCGATGTCCCTCCGCGGCGACGATGAGCCGCGCGTCGGGGTTCTCCGCGTGCTTGGTGCGCACCTGCGCGAAGGCCACCGCCTCGCCGCCCAGCATCGGGCTGATGGTCGACGACGTGACCGCGCCCACCGCGTCGGCGGCGTCGCCCGTGTCTAGCAGCACATGCGCTCCGGGCATCGGCTGCACCACGGTTCCGTCCGGAGCGTGCTCGAACCGCAGCGCCGCGAGCACCTGCTTGGGCTTGCCGAGCGCGTCCATGCGCGCGACGACCTCCTGGCCGAGGTAACAGCCCTTCTTGAAATTCACGCGGTCGCGCAGCACGCCGGTCTCCGCGGGGAGGGATTGCTCGCCGAAGTCGATGTTGTACAGGGGCGTGCCCGCTTCGATGCGGGCGATGTTGTACGCGTGCCACCCCGCAGCACGCATCCGGATCGCGTGCTGGGCCGTCCCGTTCTCGTCGTCGCTCGGGCACCCCGCCTCCACAAGCCGCGTCCATACCCGTTCGGCGCCGTCGCGCTTCAGCCACAGGTGCGCGCCGTACTCGCCGCACTCGTCCTGACGGTCGATCCAGACCTCCGCGTCCGCGAGACGCACCCGCGCGGCGCTTCCCTCGGCAAAGTCGTTCAGCGGAACACCGGCATCGTGCACGCAGACCGCACGCAGCAGATCGGGCGTCGTCGGGCCGTGCAGCGCAAGGCAGGCCCACGCGTCGGGGTTCCATTCCACGCGCACGTCTTCGGTGATGACGAATGCGTCCAGCGTCGAACGCGCCCGCTCCGCGGCGAGCACGTCGCATTCCAGAAGCACGCGATCCTCAAGCACCAGCACTCGGAAGTCCGCGTCGATCCGGCCCTTGCGGTTGAGCCAGAACGACCGCGCAGCGCGGTAGGGGGCAAGCGCCGCGATGTTCTGGGTCAGCATCCGCCCGAGGAAGTCGATCCGGTCGTCGCCAGTCACCTCGAGGACAGCGCGGTTGCTCATGTCAAACAGGGCGCATCCGCGGCGCAGCGCCGCGTATTCCGCGGCGATCTCGCCGAAGGTCTCCACGACCTCCACGCCCGATTCCTCCGGGCCCCAGGTCTGGAACGACGCCTCGGCCTGGGCGTGCGTCTTGCGAAGCGGGCTCTGACCCGGCATGATCTGCGGCTCCGTCCTTGGTCCCCGCCGATCGTCGGCGGCACTTCGAGAGTCTACGCGCCGCCCCGATTCGCCCGCTGGAGAAGAGACACATGGCCCGTTCGTCCGCCTCGAACTCCCTCAACACCGATCTGCTCAAGCGCCTGTGCGAGACACCCGGCGTGCCCGGCCGCGAGCACCGCGTGCGCGAACTCATCAAGAAGGAAGTCAAGGACCTCTTCGACGAGGTCCGCGAGGACCCGATGGGCAACCTTCTTTGCCGCCGCGCACCCAAGGGCAAGGCGAAGAAATCAGGCGACTCGACCCGCGTCATGATCCCGTGCCACATGGACGAGATCGGCTTCCTCGTCAAGTACATCGACGACAAGGGCTTCATCCGCGTCAATCCGGTTGGCGGCTTCGACACGCGCAACCTCTTCGCCCGCCGCGTGCTCGTCCACAGCGGTATGGACGCCATCCACGGCGTGATGAACCCCGGCGGACGGCCCATTCACATCGCGAGCGAGGAAGACAAGAAGAAGGTCCCCGAGATCAAGGAGTTCTTCATCGACACCGGCCTCGATGCCGACGAGGTGAAGAAAAAGGTCAAGGTCGGGGACATGGTCACGCTGGATGAGCCTTTCCGCCTCATGGGGCGCAAGGCCGTGAGCAAGGCGCTCGACAACCGCGTCGCCTGCTGGCTTGGCATCGAATCGGTGCGCGCCCTCGCGGACAGCGGGAAGGAACACGCGTGCGAGGTCCATGTCGCGTTCACCGTGCAGGAGGAAGTCGGCCTTCGCGGCGCCAAGACCGCCGCCGCGGCGATCAAGCCACACCTGGGCATCGGCATCGACGTCTCGTTGTCGTGCGACACGCCCGGCGTGCCCGACGACGAGGCAGTCACCAAGCAGGGCGAGGGCGCGGGCCTGCACGTGATGGATTCCTCGATTATCAGCGACATCGGCCTGATCGAGGAACTCGAAGCGTGCGCGCAGAAGCACAAGATCAAGACGCAGCGCACCATCCTCGCCCGAGGCGGGCAGGACGGCGCCGCCGCCCAGCAGATCGGCGAGGGCTGCCGCGCGGCGGGCCTTGTCGTAGGCACACGCTACATCCACACTGTCACCGAGATGATCGACCTGCGCGACCTCGAAGCCGCCCGGGATCTTCTCGCGGCGTGGCTCGTCGAGGTGAAGTAACTTCGATCAGGAGGGCCACGCGCGCATCGCGGTGTCGATGATCGACATCAGGTCCCGGCGCGTCGCGCCGTTCACCGCCTGCACCGAAAGCCCGGCGTTCACAGCGCCGATGAACCGCGCCAGCGCGGCCGCATCAACATCCCGTGCAAGGTCGCCCTCGTTCTGCGCGCGCTGGAAGCGTCTATGCAGCATCACCTCGATGTTGCACCGAACCGCCCGGGCCTGCGCCTCGGCCCCCTGCGCGGACTCGCCGCAGACCAAGGCGCTGTTGATCGCCATGCACCCCCGGGGCTTGCCGGGCGTGGTCAGCATCTCGGCTGCGGCGCGAAGCATCCGCTCGGCGGCCTCGCGCGCTGTCGGCGCCGTGAACGCCGCGGCCACCGGGCTTCCCGGCCGCTCCACGTACCGTTCCATCGCCTTGCGGAACAACTCTTCCTTATTCCCGAACGCCGCGTACAGACTCGGGCGACTGATGCTCATCGCCTGGGTCAGGTCCTCGAGCGTGGCGCCCTCGTAGCCCCGTTCCCAGAACACAACCATCGCCCGCTCAAGGGCTTGGTCTGCGTCGAATTCTCGTGGGCGGCCAGGGGGCATTGTGCGAGACTTCGAAATTCCTACCAGAAAGTACAATATTCAGAGGCCGTCGCACGTTCCATGGGAATACTGTATCGACCGGTACAGAACACCCCTGACTTAAGGAACTGGCAATGTCCAAGAAACTCCAAGGCAAGGTCGCGGTCGTCACCGGCGCTTCCAAGGGCATCGGGGCGGCCATCGCCGCGCACCTCGCCGAAGCCGGCGCGTCGGTCGTGGTGAACTACGCCTCCAGCCGCGAGGGCGCGGACCGCGTCGTCGCCGAGATCGAGAGCAAGGGCGGCAAGGCGATCGCCGTGCAGGGCGACGTCTCGAAAGAAGCCGACGCCGTCCGGCTGCTCGACGAAACCGTGAACCGCTTCGGCAGGGTCGACGTCCTCGTGAACAACGCGGGCGTCTACGAGATGAAGCCCATCGAAGAAATGTCCGTCGAGCACTTCCACAAGCAGTACAACGTGAACGTGCTGGGCCTGCTCCTGGCCACCCGCGAAGCCGTCAAGCGTTTCGGCAAGGAAGGGGGGAGCATCGTTAACATCAGCTCGACGGTCTCGACGATCTCGCCGCCCAACGCGTCGGTCTACGCCGGGACCAAGGGCGCCGTCGACGTCATCACCGCCTCGCTCGCGAAGGAGCTCGGCCCGCGCGGCATCCGGGTCAACGCCGTCAATCCCGGCCTGATCGACACCGAAGGCGTGCGCTCCGCGGGCATCCACGACAGCGACATGCGCGACTGGGTCGAAGCGACCGCGCCGCTCGGGCGCATCGGGCAGGTCGGCGACATTGCCCCGGCCGTCGTGTTCCTCGCCTCCGACGACGCGAAATACATCACCGGGGAAGCGCTCCGAGCCTCCGGCGGCCTGTAACCGCTCGGCCAATAACAACCACGGCCGACCCGAAAGGGCCGGCCGCGTGTTTCGTGCTTCCCTGTTGTTCGTGCCCGGTCAGTGGATGATCGACGATGCCTTCTCGATCGCCTCAACCACCTGCCGGATCTGGAAGGGCTTCTTGAGGAAGGCGTCGAAGCCCTGCCCCTTGAGTTGCGCCGACTGGCCGTCGGTGAGTTTGCCGCTCATCGCGATGACGCGGGTCATCTGCAGTTCCTCGCTCTTGCGCACAAGGGCCGCGACGTGGCGGGCGTCGTTGTTCTCGCCGATGTGCAGGTCGAGGAGCAGCACGTGAGGCTTGAACTTCTCGCAGGTCAGGCCGGCCTCGAACGCCGTCGCCGCGATCTCGACCTCGTAGTTCGCCTGCTCGGTCAGCACCTGCTTGAGGGTGCGCGTGACCTCGGCGTCATCGTCCACGATCAGCAGGCGGGTCTGGCCGGTGTTGAGCCCGTTCAGCGGGATGCCGTGCTCTTTCATGAAGCGCACGAGCTGGCTGATGGGGATGCGCCGATCCTTCGAGCCGGGGATCCGGTAGCCCTTGAGCTGGCCCGAATCGAACCACTTGGAAACCGTGCGAGGCGCGACGTTGCACACCTTCGCGACCTCACCGGTTGTCAGCACATCCTTGCTGAACGGCATCTGCACACCTCATCCGTGGGAGCGCGACCCGTCGCGGCCGCTGCGCTCTCCTCCGAGCGCAGCCGAGCGACCGTGACGGCCGTTCCATCGGCGGAAGATCAACCTCGATTGACGCTTGCGCGTGTTGTGCGGCCAACTTCGTCCTATCCGGACCTTGACACGCGCGCACTCGGACCTTGCAGGCGCCGAGAACACCGCCGCGCGGCGGATAACCCGTCACGCTCGATCGACTCGTGCACGCACGCGCACACGCGCGCCGGGAACCAGCTCCCCCCGGTGTGTGGGGGACTCGCGTCGCGCATCCCTCCACACCTATCCGCGCATTGGGCGGAACTCCCGAACCCTTCGCCGCGAATGGTCCGCCCGGCCCCGTCCGGACTTCGGCGATCCCGCGCCCGCATCGCATGACGGCGCTCCGAGGCCTCCGGACAAATCGGCCGCGTGCCACTACCATGCCCGGCTCGGCGGGAGGCCA
>JBQLZI010000196.1:0-5258 GCA_052168195.1 Phycisphaerales bacterium | reverse complement strand
ATCGCCATCGCGCCCACCGCCACCGGCGTGCCGCTGCCGGTCGACGACGAGGGCGAGGTCATCCCGCACGAGTCGGCTCGCGTTCTGGATTCGCTCGCGTCCTCGTGCGAATGTCTGGCGATCGGTCCGGGGCTGGGCGCCGGCGATGGGCCGCGCGCGCTGGCGTTCCGCGCGATCGCGAACGAGGAGACGCCCGTTGTGCTCGACGCGGACGCGTTGAACGCGCTGTCGGACCTTCCCGAGTTCCACCGTGATTTCCGTGCCGCCGCGGTGCTGACCCCTCACCCGGGCGAGTTCCGACGGCTCGCCAAGACCCTCGGGCTCAGCGAGGATGTCTCCACCGCCGAGGGGCGCGTTCACGGCGCGGAGGCGCTGGCGCGAACGCTCGGCGCCGTCGTGGTTCTGAAGGGCGTGGGCACGGTCGTCAGCGATGGCCAGCGGACGTGGGTCAACGCCACGGGCAATGCCGCGCTCGCCACGGCGGGGACGGGCGACGTCCTGACCGGGGTGATCGCCGCGCTCATCGCCCAGTTCCACAAGCGTCCGCTGGTGGCGGGCTCGCGCACGGTGTCGAGCGAGGCGCGCGGCGGGCTCTCGCTCTTCGACTGCGCCCGGCTCGCCGTCGCCGCCCACGGCATGGCCGCGGAAACGTGGGTGAGCGAGGTCTCCGCGGACTTCGGGATGACCGCGATGGATCTCGCCGACCGGCTGCCCGCGGCGCTGGTCCGCCTCCGCGGTGTCTGAAGCCCCCAGAGGCGATACGCTTCGGATATGCCGCTCCTCAGCGTCAACGTCGACCATGTCGCCACCGTCCGCCAGGCGCGCCGGGGCATCGAGCCCGATCCGGTGCGGGCCGCGCACGACGCGGAGATCGGCGGCGCCGACGGGATCACGGTGCACCTCCGCGAGGACCGTCGGCACGTGCAGGACCACGACGTGGAGCGCCTGCGGGCCACGATCGCGACGAAACTGAACTTCGAAATGGCCGCGACCGACGAGATGGTCGAGGTCGCGCTGCGGATCAAGCCCCACATGGCGATGCTCGTGCCCGAAGGGCGCGACGAGGTGACCACCGAAGGGGGGCTTCAGGTTGCGGGCGGTGAGGCACGCCTCAAAGCGGTCGTATCCCGGCTCCGGGACGGCGGCGTGCCCGTCTCGGCGTTCGTGGATCCCGAGCAGGACCATATCGACGCGGCCGCGGAGTGCGGGTTTTCGGTGTGCGAGGTCCACACCGGCCCCTACGCGCGTGCGTACATGGAGCGGGGCGGCGACCTCAGCGACGCGGCGCTCTCGCGTGAACTCGATCGCGTGCGCCTCGCTGGTGAGCGGATCCAATCGCTCGGGATGCGTTTCAACGCGGGCCACGCGCTGAACTACGTGAACGTGACGCCGATCGCCTCGCTGCCCGGGTTGTGGGAACTGCACATCGGGCACGCGATCGTCAGTCGCGCCGTGTACACCGGCATGCGCGAGGCCGTCGCGGAGATGAAGCGGATCACGAGGTAATGCGTCGATCCAAAAAAAAGAAAGAGCACGCGCGTCACGGAGCGTGCCCTTCGTACGCGACTCGTATCCGTCGGTAGTTACACCTTGAATCGCTTCACGAGGGCCTGGAGTTTCTCCGCTTCGGCAGACAGTTGGGCGGCGGCGGCCGCGGCTTGCTGTGCGCCTTCCTTGCTCTGCATCGCGACCGAGTTGATCTGCTCGACACTCTGCGAGATTTCGATGGTCGCGGCGCTCTGCTGCTCCGCGGCGGCCACGATGCTGCTGAGGGCGTCGCCCGCCTGACGGGCGAACTCGACGCCGCCCTGCACCTTCTGCGTGCCGCCTTCCATCCGGCGCACCGCGCCCTCGGTCTCCGACTGAATCTCGCGGATGCTGGAGCCGACCTGCTCGGTGGCTTGGGTGGTGCGCTCGGCGAGTTTGCGCACCTCGTCGGCGACGACGGCGAATCCTCGCCCGTGCTCGCCGGCGCGGGCCGCCTCGATCGCGGCGTTGAGCGCGAGGAGGTTGGTCTGATCCGCGATGTCGTTGATCACCGCGATGATCTGCCCGATCTCCTCGGACTTCTTGCCGAGCGTGTTGACCGCGGACGCGCTGGCCTTCACCTCGTTCGCGATGTCCTCGATCCGGGAGATGGTCTCTTCGACGACTCCCTTGCCCTCGGTGGACTTGCTGGCCACCTCCTGCGAGGTCATCGACATCTCCTCCGCCGCGGCGGAGACTTGGTTGACCTGGTCGGACTGCTCCGCCAGGCCCGCGGACATCTCCTCGTTGCTCGCGGCGATCTCGGTCGACGCGGACGCGACGCCCGACGCCGACGACGAGATGTCCTCCATGACCTCGCGGAGCGCGACGCTCATGGAATCGGTGGCGCGGGCGATCGCGCCGATCTCGTCCTTGGCGCGGATGTTCAGGGGCTCCAGCGTCAGGTCGCCTCCGGCGACCGCCTGCAGGGTGGACAGAACTTTGGAGGCGCCGTTCGTGATGGCGCGGATGAGGATCACGCTGACCACGAGCGCGACCAGCACGGCGACCGTGCTGGCCGCGATGGACTTGACACGCACGAGCGCCGCCTGCTGCACGAGCGCCTCTTCGACCTCGTGCTCGCGGTCGAGGATGGAGGTGTGCAAATCCTCCGTAGCCGAAATCATCGCCAGCCCGGCGGGCGCCATGGCGCCGGATCGGATCGACGCGGCCCTTTCCTCGACGCGTTCGATCTCGTGCAGAAGCGTGTTGTAGTGCGCCGACGCCTTGGCGACCTGGCCGGCCATCGAACGCATCCGGGGATCCTGGAGCGACTCCGCGAGCGAGCGCGCGCTCAGGGTCAGGTGCTCCATGGCGTCGAAGGCCCCCTCGATGTGCGAATGCTCGCCGGTCTCGAGGTACCGCATCGCGGACAGGCGTGCGGTGGACAGGTCTTCGATCTCTTCGGCGATCTTCAGCGCGGTCTGCGCATCGCCCGATGCCTTGAACGCGTCGAGCATCGATTCGAGAGTCACGGACAGGAACGCCCCGGTGGGCTCGAGTTGCGAATCGATGATCGCGCGCTCGGCGTCGAGCGCGCCGACCAAGCCGATGAACCCCTGCTCGTAGCGCTCGAACGCGTCGTGGATCGCGTCGAGATGCGACAGCGTCTCCGGGTGCTTGACCGCGTGCTGCAGGGCTTCGATCTCGCGGACGGCGTGGCCGGCGACTTCGGTGAAGCGATCGAGCGACTGCTGTCCGCGATCGATCTGGAAGTCACGCGTCGCCATCCGCGTGAGGTACACGCTGGACTGGAGGTCCATCGCGTGGTTGGCGTCGACCACGATGTTCTCGTAATCCACCATGAGCCGCTCGGTCGCCTGCGTGGACGCGAGTGACATGGTTCCGACAGTCAGGATGATGACCGCCAGCGAGCCCATCGCGAGGGTGAGTTTGCTCCCGAGCGTCAGCCCGCGGGTCACGGAGCCGTCTGCGGATCGCAGGCGGCCGAGCCAGAACGCGACGGCGATGACCGTCACCGCGAGCGCGATGGTCACGCCCCAGAGCACGTTGACCAGCAGCGAGGAGGGATGCTCGCCGTGGTGGATGTCGACTGCGGGCGCCTTCGACGCGGCGATGCCGAACGCGCTGCGCGTGATCGGGGTCAACGGGGGGGCCGCGAACTCGGTCGGCGTCGTGCTGGCGCGCGGAGCGACCTTCGACGGGGAGTTTGCGGTAGTCGCCGGCGCTGCGTGGTCGACCTGGGCCGACGCCGCGGCTGCTGAGCCGGGCGGGCCACCGGCGGCCTGCGCGTTGGGAGGCGCGACAAGCATCGCCACGCCGACGAGCGCGATCTTCGTCAGGGATAGACCGATTCTGAACATAACGGGACCTCGTGTCTGCAGACGATCGGTGTACGGACACCGCCGCCGAGACAGTCGGCAGCGCGGCCGATCGAGGAACGGCGTTCAGCGTCGGCGATGAGGTCGGCGCTCTTGATTTCCCCCCGGATGCGGATGATCCGCTTTGGCGAGCCGTCAGCCGCTCGGGAAATTTCCCGGGTCCGGGAAAGCGCGGTGTTCGCGCAATCAAACGGGCTCGCAGCATCCCTTGACGAGGAAAGCCGACGCGGAGGAAAAACACATAGATGCGTCAGCACGACCCGCGCAGATAGCGCAGTGCGGTCCGTCTTTACGCGAACAGGTGCATCCGCGTCGGCGTCAGCGGCCGGTCCCGAAGTTCGACAGCACGAGGTTCAGGTCCGCGAAGTTCACCGAGTCATCGCCCGTCACGTCGCCGGCGAGGCCGGATCCGGACATCCCGAACTGCGAAAGCACGGTGTTAAGGTCCGCGAAGTTCACGACTCCGTCGCCGTTGGTGTCGCCGGGGACGTCAGACTGCTTCGCGTAGACGACGAAAATGCCAGAGCCGTACTCGACCCCCGGGGCGCCGGGCGGGATGAGCGCGGCGCTGAAGACGACGTCGCCGTTCGCGTTGATAGAGGGGCTGCCGCCGAAAGACGGATCACCGGGGTTGTTCTCGCTGATCTGGGCCTCGCCGAGGTCGATCTCGACGATGTCGTTCTGGGTGGCGACTTCGACGAGTTCGGTTCCGTCGCCGACGAATACGGCTCGGAGGCCGCTCTCGTTGAACGCGCGGAACGTGACGAGCCCGTCGTCGTTGACGTCGGGGCGGAAGAACTCGATGTCGGAGACCTGCGGGCCGCTCGTCAGGGCGATCGTGGTGGTCGTGACGCCATCGGACAGAAAGACGCCGCGGCCCCCTCCGACGAGGTTGGCGACGAACGCGACGCGGCCGTCGGACGTCAGGGCGCAGGAGTTATCGAACGAGGAGTAGGGGGAGTCGATGTTGGAATCGCGGTCTTCGGCGATGAGGACGGACGAGCCGTCGGCGTTGAAGACGCGGATCTGATCGGGGTTGGAGTTGCTCAGACCCGGCGCGAGGCGCACCTTGGACGCGATCTGGCGCGCGTCGTTGAAGGCCGGGGTAAAGAGGAAGGAGTACGGGGAGTTGGGGTCGACGCCGATCTCGGCGGCGTGCGCGACCTGCTGGCCGCTGCTCCACGACACGAAGATGTTGCCCAGGAACCCGACGCGTCCGCGGAAGCCGATCTGGCCGCTGTTGTTCACCTGCACGCTGGAGAAGGATTCGACGCCGAAGGGGAAGCCGGGATTGATGAGCACCGTGGCCTGTCCCGAGTCGGGCGCGACGCGGATCACGCCGGAGGGATCGGCGAATGCCTGCTCCGCAACGATCTCGTTCGAGTCGCT
>JBQLZI010000195.1:0-5357 GCA_052168195.1 Phycisphaerales bacterium | reverse complement strand
CGACGGCGAGCCCCGCCGTGATTCATCCTCCGGGAAGGACGCGCCACGCGTCGATTCCGCGGCCACGCGGACAGCCGACACAACGCAGACGCAGACCGCGCAGCAGGCGAGCGCGGCGGCGCAGGACGTGCGCACGCTCGGCGATCTCCGCGCGTCGGGGTCGGCGCCCGCTGCGCAGCCAGGTCCGGGTGGTTCGACCGGCCAGCACGGGCAGCACGCCGAGCAGGCCGCGCTCGCGTCGGCAAACCGCGGGCTTGACGTTGCGCTGAAACAGCAGGGGGGCAGCGTGCAACTGCGCATGAACCCCGAGACCCTCGGCTCGCTCAAGGTGGAACTTTCGATCGCGAAGGGCGTGGTTGCGGCCACGCTCCGGGCGTCGACCGCCGAGGCACGCGACTTGCTCTCGCGCAACATCGACACGCTCCGCGCCGCGCTGGAAGCCAAGGGGCTGAGCGTCGAACGGCTTTCGATCACACTCGCGCCCGCGAGCCAGGGAGGGTCAAGCGGGCACGCGTCCACAAGCAACGGCGGGACGCAGCAGCACCATCACTCGACAGGGAACGGTTCGGGGCAGCACAGCGCCGACCACGACGCCGGCGGCGAGCGCAGCAAGGGCTACTTCGAACGCCACGAGCGGCACTTGGCCCGGAACCACCAGGTGCCGTCCTCCGAGCGTGACGACACCGAGGAACGCCTCTTCCGATACCGCTTCGGCCTGCACGCGATCGGTTGACCGACACCACGAGGACTGACGCATGTCCGCTATCAGCAACAACGGCTCGACCAACGCCCCGCCGGCCAGCAGCAACGCGATCAGCGCGATCACCAGCGGCGAGTTCCTCGAGATCATCTTCGCGGAACTCGCCAATCAGGACCCGCTCTCGCCGACCGACACGAACGCCCTGCTCGAGCAACTCGGCACGATCCGCTCGATCGAGAGCGACATTTCGCTGACCGAGTCGCTCGAGACGCTCGTGAAGCAGAACGAACTCGCCGCCGCGGGCGGCCTCGTGGGCAAGTACGTGAACGGGCTGACGACCAGCGGCCTTCGAGCCGAGGGCATCGTCGTGTCCGTGCGTTCGACGCGTGAGGGCGCCGTGCTGAACCTCAGCACCAACCAGACGCTCGCGTTCGACCGCGTCGAGGACATCATCGACCCCGCGTTCATCCAGTCCATCTCGGGGAACGGCCAATGAGCCCCGCGCAGACTTCCGCCAGCCCGCTCGACCTGCTCCGCCAACTCGGCTCGGGCGTCCGCCCGGACGGCCTGGGCGCGCCGCGCGGCGCGCAGAACGCGGGCGTCGAGCAGGCGTCGTTCGACGAATTGCTCTCGCTGGCGCGAAGCGGCAACGCCGCGCCCGGTGAGCCGCTCGGCGCCGCGAAGGACGTGCGCGTCGACCTGTCCGAGGCACTCCGCGCGGCGCTGACCGCGGCGACCGACGCCGCGGAGGCGCAGGGCGCGACGCGCCTGGGCGTGCAGGCGGAGGGGAGCATCTACACGATCGATGTGACGCGCCGGGAGATCGTGGACGTCAAAGCCGCGCAGCCCGGCGCGATCGTTACCGGCGTGGACGCGTTTGTTGCGCTCGACGCCTCCGGCACGGGAGCGGAGAGCGAGCGGGCCGCTGGCGCACGGGTTGCGTCGCTCGGCACGCTGCCCGGGAACGGGTCGCTGGCTCTGGCGCTGCTTCGCGGCGCCGACCAACGCGCCGGCTGAGCCGGCGTTCGAGAGGAGACCCCACGCGCAAGGCCAGGGAAGGCCGGCGCGTGACACGCCCGATCGGCGGAGCCGATCGCGGGGCGAACACAGAACACGATCACCCGCCGGCGCGCACTCCGTGGCGCGCCCGCGCCTCAGGAGCGACGCCGAATGGCTTCCACCACCTCGCTGCTCACCGGTCTGTCTGGCCTTGTCGCGAACTCCCGCCGGCTGGACGTGATCGGCAACAACATCTCCAACGTCAACACCACGGCGTTCAAGTCCAACCGCATGCACTTTGCGCCCTCGTTCTCGCGGAACATCTCGCTGGGCACGGCGCCCGGCGCGAACACCGGCGGCACGAACCCGGCGCAGGTCGGCCTAGGCGTCACCGTCGCGGGCACCCAGCGCAACTTCGCCACCGGGCCCATCAACCCAACCGGCATCCCCACCGACCTCGCGATCGACGGCGACGGCTTCTTCGTCGTTCAGCGCGCCGGTCGCGAGTTCTACACCCGCGCGGGCACGTTCCAGCGCAACTCCAACAACGACCTCGTCACCATCTCGGGCGAGCGCGTGCGCGGGTACACCATCGACGACAACTTCAACCTCATCACCGGCCAGGCGACCGACATCAACATCCCGCTCGGCTCGCTCACCATCGCCGAGGCGACCGAGAACGTGAACTTCGCGGGCAACCTGAACGCCAGCGGCCCGCTCGCGACCACCGGCTCGATCACCGCGTTCGATCAGGTGTGGCAGACCACCGCCGCCGTCCCGCTGACCACCGCGAGCACGATGGGCACGCTCGAGGACCCGAATAACCCGGGCAATCCGCTGTTCCCCGGCGCCGGCGGCCCGTACACGCTCACGCTTACCGGCGCGCAGAAGGGCGACAAAACGCTCCCCGACAGCACGCTGACGATCGATCCCGCGGTGACCACGGTGCAGGACGTCATCGACTTCCTGAACAACTCGCTGGGCATCAACCCCGGCGTGACCAACCCCGACGGGTCCACGTCGGGCGCGCAGATCGACGCCGCCGGTGTGTTCTCGATCGTCGGCAACACCGGCACGTTCAACACGATCCAGATCGAGGCGGGTGACTTCCAGATCACCGACAACGCCTCGGCGCCGGTCGCCAACCCGTTCACGCTCAGCACGAGCATCGAGTCGGACGGCGAGAGCATCCGCACCACGTTCATCGTGTACGACTCGCTCGGCACGCCGCTCGAGGTCGACCTGACGCTCGCGCTCGAATCGACGAGCGACGCGGGCACGGTGTGGCGGTATTACGCGGAATCGTCGGATCACGTTGACCCGCTGAACCCCAGCCGCCTGATGACGACCGGCACGCTCGCCTTTGACAACTTCGGGCGACTGCAGACCACCGCGCCGATCGGCATCTCGCTCGGCCGCGACCAGACCGGCGCCGTCGATCCGCTCGTGTTCACCCTGACGCTCAACAGCGGCAGCGACTCGGTGACCGCGCTGACCGATACGGCGGACCAGTCGGCGATCGCGGCGGTCAACCAAGACGGCTCGCCGCTGGGCGTGCTCGACTCGTTCAGCGTGGGCGAGGACGGCCTGATCACCGGCGGGTTCAGCAACGGGCTGACGCGCACGATCGGCCAGATCATTGTCGCGACGTTCACCAACCCGGAGGGGCTGATCGACGCGGGCAACAACCTGTTCGCCGTCGGCCCGAACTCGGGCACCTCGCTGGTGACCACGCCGGGCAACTTCGGGACGGGCCGCATGATCGGCGGGGCGCTCGAGCAGTCGAACGTCGACCTCGGGCAGGAGTTCATCAACCTGGTTCTTACCCAGACCGGCTACTCCGCCGCGACGCGGGTGATCCAGACCACGGACGAACTCATCCAGCAGTTGCTGGTCCTCGGCCGATAAGCCGTCCCGCGCCCGCTCAGCGGCATAACCCGCACACCTCGCCGCGCACTCCCGCGCCTCGCAGGCCGCCCGATGAACCGGGGTTCCGTCGCGTCCGATGATCGCGTCGTGCGCCCGGCGTCCGTTCGCCGCGCGCCCACCCGGCCCCGAGATCCGCGGAGCGACGCGACATGGCGAAGGACCAGGCCCCGGCGAAGAACGCCGAACAACCCGCCGAGGAGAAGAAAAAGGGCCTGCCGATCAAGACGATCGGCATCGTCGTCGGCCTTCTCGTGGTCGAGGCCGCGGGCATGTACTTCGTGCTCGGCGCGACGGGCAAGCCCAAGGAGACCCACGCCGCGGAAGTCGAGGGAAGCCACGGCGCAGCCAAGGGCGGCGGGCACGGGGACGGGCACGGCGAGAGTGGTGGGCCGGTCGCCGAGGTCATGGAGATCCCGGTCCTGAAGGACCGCCTCCCCAACAACAGCACCGGGCGCCCGTGGATCTGGGACACCGAGATCATCGTGCAGGTGAAGGGCGCCGAGGGCGAGCACATCAAGGCGATCCTCGAATCGCGTTCGGCGGAGATCCGCACCGGGCTGGGACGCATCTGGCGGACCGCCCAGCACGCGCACTTCAACGAGCCGGGCCTCGAGACCCTGACCCGTCTGGCGACGGCGTTCCTCGACGATCTGCTCGGGCCGGATCCGGAGGGGCACTCCTACCTCAAGCAGGTGCTCATCGCGCGCTGCGTCGGGTACCCCACCGACTATTAACCTGCTGGAAACCTCGCGTCGGGGCATTGACAGGAGGCCCCGCGCGCGGCAAAGTAGGCGAGCACGCGCAGGAAACTGCGGGTCGCCACGGATGGCGGCCGATTGTTCCTGAGTACGCCGCGCATATCGCGCGCCGCGAGGTCATGGATGGCCGAACAGGACCCCCAGAACACCCCCGAGCAGCCGGAAGGCGCCGCGCCGCAGGATGCGCAGGACGCCGCCGCGCCCTCTCCCGAGGAGATCTCGCAGGCGGTCGACCGCTCGGAGGAGGCGGCGGAGTCGCTCGCGCAGGACGCCGCGAAGGGCGACGCCCCGGACGATGTGAACAACGCCGCCGCGGACGCGCTGAAAGCCGCCCAGGCCGCCATTGCCGCGGCCAAGGGCAAGCAGGACGGCGGCGGGACGGTGCAGCAGCCCCCGCAAGGCGCCGGCGCCGCGCAGCCCAACGTGGCCGAACTCGCCGCCGAGGCGGTCTCGCTCCCCGATTTCAACGGCGCATCGTCGTCGTCCGCCTCGTCGCGCGACATCGACCTGCTCGCCGACGTCAATCTGAACGTGACCATCGAACTCGGCCGCACGCGGATGCTCGTGGAAGACGTGCTCCGCCTGGGCGAGGGCTCGGTGGTGGAACTCGACAAACTCGCCGGCGATCCCGTCGACGTCTTCGTGAACGGGCGGCACGTCGCCCGCGGCGAGGTCCTCGTCGTCAACGACAACTTCTGCGTTCGCGTCTCCGAAATCTTGAGCCGAACCCCCGGCTCTGACGACTGATAGCGCGGGCCCTCGCGGCGGGATGGTCCGTCCCGCCCCGACCCGGCCCGACACATCGTGGCGGTTCTCTTCAACACGTCGGGCGGAGCCCGGCGCGCCAAGCCAAGGACGGCGACATGGCGGCTCGACACTCTCCAACCTTCCTGCGCCGGTCGCGCGCGCTCGCCGTGTGCGCACCGATCGCGCTCTGCCTCGCCGGGGTCGGCGCGAACGCGCAGACCGTG
>JBQLZI010000194.1:0-5437 GCA_052168195.1 Phycisphaerales bacterium | reverse complement strand
CACCATCTTCAGTTCGTTGGGCTTCTTGGTGTAGAGGAAGCCCATGATGATGGCGTTCATGCACACCGACTTGCCCGAGCCGGTGGCGCCCGCGATGAGCAGGTGGGGGAGTTCCGCGAGGTCGACGACGAGCGGCTCGCCGGACGCGTCCTTGCCCAGGAAGAGCGGGAGGCGCATCTTCGCGGCCTTGTCGCTGCCGGTCATGAGTTCCTTGAGGCGGACGCGCTCCTTCTTGAGGTTGGGCGCCTCGATGCCGATGGTGTCGCGGCCTTCGAGGTTGGGGACGATGCGCACGTTGACCACCTTGAGCGCACGGGCGATGTCCTTGCTGACCGTCTCGATGGCGCTGACCTTGGTCCCGGGCGCGAGGCGGACCTCGTACATGGTGATGACGGGGCCGGAGTCGATGCCCACGACCTCGCCGTCGATCTTGTAGAGGCGCAGCGCGTGCTCGAGGGCCTTGGCCTGCTCGCGCAGGATGGAGTCCATCTGCGCGGAGTAGTCCTCGTCGGGGTCTTCGAGCAGGTCGAGGGGCGGGAACTGGTAGCCCTCGATCTCTTCGCCCTCGGCCTGGAGCCCGGCGAGGTCGTCGTCGGTCGCGGCGCGGCGCTGGGCGCCCGCGAAGCGCACGGGAAGTTTGGACATCTTCTCGCGGAGTTGCTCGGGGTCGAAGACCTGCGGCGCGCCGGGGGCTTCGTCCGCGTCATCGATCTCCTCCTCGTACTCCGCTTCGGTCTCAACGTCGTCCTCGTCGTCCTCGTATTCCTCGGCGACGGGGCGCTTCTTCGCGGGCTTGACCTCCGCGGCGACTTCCGCGAGGCGGCGCTTGCGTCCGCGGCGGGCGCGCTCGGACTCTTCCGATTCCTTCAGCGGGATGGTGTCGTCGTCGTCGAGGTCGTTCTCGCGCTGACGCTGGGCGCGGGCGGCGCGGCGTTCCTCGGCGAGGTCGCGGCGGTGGTCGAGGTATTCGGTCAGGCGCAGGTGCGCGACGCCGAACATGCGGGCGAGGCCGCGCGTGGCCCAGCGAGCGGCGGCGGCGGGGCCGACGAGCACGAGGTGGTCGAAGGCGACGACGAGGCCGACGGCGCCGATGAGGGCGATCCAGAGCGCGGCGCCCAGCCCGCCGAAGCGGGAGGCGAGTTCCGCGACGCCCGCGATGGCGAGCACGCCCCCGGCGCCCTCGGGGGCGCGCGAGAACGCGGGGAAGAGCAGGGCGTGGAAGCCCGAGACGGCGAGGGCGATCATCAGCACGCCGAGGGCGCGGATGGGCAGTTGGCCGCGACGCTTGCCCGCGGCGAGCAGGCCGAGTTCGACGGCCAGGGCCGCGAGGAGGGCCCACGCGCCCCAACCCAGGAGCAGGAAGAGGGTGTGGGAGAGCCAGGCGCCGAACGCGCCGCCCCAGTTGGCGGCGGTCTCGTTGAGCGGGGCGACCGCGTGGCCCGGGGCGTCGGCCGGGTCGTGGGACAGCAGCGAGGCGGCGACGAAGAGCCAGCACGCGGCGCCGACGAGCCAGAGGAGGCGCGTCCAGAGCAGCGCGTGCTCGGGTTCGGAGGCCGAGCGTGCGCGCGACGACGATTTCCCGCGTCCGGCGGGTTTGGAAGAGCGTCCTTGCATCTCCAGAGGGTATCGGCGTGTTGGGTTCGCGCGGCGCAAGAATCGCGCGAAGCGGAGCGCCTTCTCCCGATCACGAGGCGACGCAGCGCCGCAGCACCTCGATGAGCCGGTTCACCTCGCCGCGGGCGTTCTCGACCGTGTCGTTGGCGTCGCCCAGCGCGCCCTCGACCGCGGCCGCCGCCGCGGAGACGGGCTCGAACCCGTACGACGCGCCGGAACTGCGGAGCATGTGGACGACCCGGCGCAGGGCGTCGGCGTTTCCGGATGTCAGCAGCGCCCCCAGGCGGTCGGCGTCGCGGTGGAGGCCCGCCACGAACTCGCGGACGAGGTCGTCGATGGCGCCGTCGCTGATCAGGCGGCTACGGATCGGCCCCGACGCGGCGCCGGTGATCGCGCCGGCCAGCAGCACCTGAGCGGCGGCGCACAGGACGAGGTTCTCGTCGAAGGGTTTGCCCAGCAGCAGCGCGGGGGCGACGCCGGCGTCGGCGAAGGCGTGGTCCAGCGCGGGCAGACTGAGCGACGTGAGCACGATCACGGGCGTGCGCGCGCCCCGGGCGTGAAGTTCGGAAAGCAGTTCGATCGCGCTGCCGCCGTCGAGGTCGGCCTCGGTGAGGATGACATCGACATGGGTGCGCTCGTAGGCGGCGAGGGCTTCGGCGAGTGTTCCGACGCCATGCACACGCAGTTCGGTCTGCCGGAGCATGTGGGCCACGAGCTTTCGCTCCGCGGGGTTGGGCTCGACGTGAAGCAGCGCGCCGGCGAGTTCCGCGGGGGAGATGGTCTCATAGATGAGGGAATCGGCGGAGTTGTCGAGCGGGAGGAAATTCCGCGGGTCGATGTTCTGGGAGAACTCGACGCCGCTCTCATGCACTTGGCGGATGGTGTGCTTGCACCACTTCACCGTGCCGCGGACGTGGACGGGCTCGCCGTCGAGCGAGTGGAGCGTGAGGGTGACGACGGTTCCCGCGTGGAAGAACCCGTTGTGGAGGAGGCCGATGCCGGCGCAGGACAGGTCGCGGGGCGCGACCTCGCACTCGATCACGCTGCCGCCGAGGTGTTCGACGCGGGCGTGGATGGCGCGATCGCGGTAGACCCAGCGTCGGAACTGGCGGGTCGGCGCGGCGGCGCCGGAGTTCGCGGGGCGCTCGTCGGCGAGGTCGAGCAGGCCGTGGAGTTGGGGCAACGCCCCCGGGGGGAGTCGCAACGCGCTGGCGGCGCTGCGGGCGACGTGTCCAGGATGGGTTCGGGTGGGCTCCGGCATACGAGGGTGGGGGCCCGGCCCGCCCCGACCGTTCGCGGACCCCCGCGAACACGCCGTCGTGAGCGGGGCGTGCGACATCTTCCTCGGCGGGGGCGCGGGCTCACTTCACGAACCGCGCTCGCTCGGCGAATCGCGCCCCCCGCGGAACCGCTCAGCGCAGCCCGGTGGACCCAAAGCCCCCGGCGCCCCGGAACGGCGCGTCCGGCAGATGCTCCGGCAACTGCGCCACCTCCCCGAGTTCACACATCGACACCGGGGCGATCACCAGTTGGGCGATGCGCATGCCGTGCTCGATGGTGAACGGTTCTCGGCCCAGGTTGATGAGCCCGACCTTCAGTTCGCCCCGATAATCCGCGTCGATCGTTCCGGGCGCGTTGGGCACGGTCACGCCGTGCTTGGTCGCCAGCCCGGACCGCGGGCGGACCTGCCCCTCGTAGCCCTCGGGGATCGCGAGGCCCCACCCCGTGGGGATGACGCGGATCTCGCCCGGCTCGATCGTCACCGGCTCGTCGAGACAAGCCGGGAGGTCGAGCCCCGCCGAGAGCGGCGTTTGGCGCCGCGGCAGTATCGCGGTGTCGCGCAGGCGCGCGCACAGCACCGGGGGGTGCGGGTTCGCGATCGTGGTCTTGGGTTCGACGGCGTCGGCGGGGTGCATTGCGCCGATGCTAGCCGAAGCGCTCACCGCGCGAAGGCGTACGCGCTCTCGCGGGCGTCGACCTCCGCGTGCTCGCCCGAGGAGAGCCGCTCGCAGGCGCGCTCCAGCGACTCGACCAGTCGCTCCGTGGAGCGGATGGCGTTCTCGATCGCCGAGCGGCCGGTGACGGTGGCGTACGCGTCCGGCCGGCCGAGGCGCTTCAGGTGGCGCTCGGTGTCGGCCTTGGCTTCCTCGAGCGTCTCGAGGAGGCGGCGGGCGCGGGACAACGCGTCGTCGGTTTCGGCACGGAGCCGGAGAGTGTCGGGTCTATTCATCGCGGGGGGAGGTCCGCTTCGAGTCGCAGGTCATGCCGGGCGGGGAGAGAGAGAAGCCCGTGGTATGCGCATCGGACTCATCGGGAACGATGCGGCAAAATTTCACGCCCTCTTTGCGCTCGGGTCAAGCCGCCGACCGGGAATCTTCGCTTTTTCCGATCTGGCTTTGTTCGGGTTCTCCGACCGTGGGGCACAGCCGAGTGATCACGGAAAGCACGCGTTCACGGCTGGTTTCGTGCCGCACGTCCTCAAGAAGGGCGATCATCGCCCGCGCGGCCTTGGCGTCGGCCTCGCCCGCTGGGGCCGCCCACGCCTGCACGCCTCCCGCCGGGGTGGGGCGGAGTTCCTCGCTCGCGTGGGCGAGCTCCTCGTGGAGTTTCTCGCCAGGGCGCACGCCGGTGAAGACGATGGGCATCGCGCCCGGGCCGCCGCGGTCGACGATGTCCCGACCGTGCTCGGCGAGGAGGGGGTCGAACCCGTGGAGGCGGACCAGCCGCTCGGCGAGTTCGACGATGCGGATCGGCTCGCCCATGTCGAGGACGAAGACCTCGGCGCCGTTGGCTTCTTCCGCGGAGAGCGCGCCGGCCTGGATGACCAGCATCGCCGCCTCGGGGATGGTCATGAAATACCGGGTCATCTCGGGGTGGGTCACCGTGACCGGGCCGCCCTCGGCGAGTTGCTTCTCCCACACCGGGATCACCGAGCCGGCGCTGCCCAGCACGTTCCCGAAGCGGACCGTGCAGAACCGCGTGAGCGCGCCGGAGGCGGACGCCAGATCCGTGCGCCGTTTCCCGAACTTTTTCGGCTGGTGGTTCAGCGAGCGGACGTAGATCTCGGCGAGCCGCTTGGTCGCGCCCATCACCGAGCGGGGGTTCACGGCCTTGTCCGTCGAGATCATCACGAAGCGCTCGGCCCGGGCCGCCCGGGCGGCGTCGGCGATCGCCAGCGTGCCGAAGACGTTGTTGTTCACCGCGTGCGCGGGGTGGTCTTCCATGATGGGCACGTGCTTGTGCGCCGCTGCGTGGAAGACGGTCTGGGGCTTGATGTCGAGCAGCCAGGCCATGGTCGCGTCGTAGTCGACCACGTCGTGGAGCATCGCCCGGCGCTTCACGCGGGGGAAGCGGTCGCGGATCTCCCGGTCGATCTCGAAGAGCGCGTTCTCCGAGCGCTCTATCAGGATCAGTTCCGCCGGGTCGAGGGCGGCCACCTTGCGGGCCATCTCGCTGCCGATCGAGCCGCCCGCGCCGGTGATGAGCACTCGCTTGGCGGTGATCGCCGTCCGCGCCCTGCGTTCGGCGGGCTCGTCGACGGGCCGCGGATCGCGCCCGATGAGCAGCGACGGGTCGATTCCCGGGGTTGCGCGGCCCGAGCGGTCCGCCTGGCGCAGCCACGAGGCGCCCGTGCCGTTGAGCAGCGACTCGACGCGGTCGAGGGTCTCGCGGTCGGCGCGGACGACGATCTGCTCGGCGGAGGGCAGGGGCACGCCGCGCCGCAGCGGCGGCAGCCCGCGCGCCGAGGGGGCGTTCCGGGATGAATCAGCGGTGGCCACGCTTGGATATCGGCCGTTCGACCGGCCCGGGTGAGCGATTCTCG
>JBQLZI010000193.1:0-5453 GCA_052168195.1 Phycisphaerales bacterium | reverse complement strand
AACGCTGACCGCCGTCGCCCTCGCGGCAACGGCCGGCGCGGCTACCGCGCAACAGAACTGGGGAGTCATCTCGACCGCCGGAGATCCCGATCCGGTCACGGTCTTCGACCTCGCCGATCCGGGCGGCTCGCAATCCACGCTCGGCTTCGTCGACGGCAACTTCAACCGAGGGATGGACTTCATCTCCGAGAACAGTTTCTACTACTTCGTCAGCACCGACGCGCTCAACGATCCGGGCGACCGCGGGCTCTGGCTGTTCGACAACGGCGTCAACACACAACTCGGCACGATCAACTTCAACGACGCCGGCGACGGCGACGCGACGTACAACACGACCAACGACACCTTCTATGTCGCCGTCGACGATCAAGACGGAACCGCGGGCGATTCGCTGTACGCGTGGACGAACCTGGGCGGCACGGCGACCTTCACGGAGATCGGCGAGATCGGCTTGAGCCAACTCATCGGCCTCGCGTGGAACCCCGTCGACGGGATGCTCTACGGCTACGACAGCGGCAACGAAGCGCTGTACACCATCGATGCAGGCACCGGCGCAGCCACGCTCGTCGGCGCGAGCGGCGTATCGCTCGGCGCCATCGGCGGCATGGACTTCGCCCCCGACGGCACCCTGCTGCTCAGTGCGGGCGATGACCTCTTCCTCGTCGATACGTCCAGCGGCCTGCTCTCCGCAGCCGGCGTACTCACCGGCCTGAACACCAGTGCGCTCAGTTACCGCGTCCCGACTCCCGGCGCCGCGGCACTGCTCGGGCTCGCCGGCGTCGCGGCCGCCCGCCGCCGTCGCTGAGAACTCGTGAAACACTGCGCGCGTCGTCGCCTCAACGGGCGGCGACGCGCTTGCTGATCGGCGCGCTCAGTTCCCGCGCAACGCCGCGAACTTCCTGATCGCGATCTCGCGCACGCGGTTGAGCCCGTGCGCCCAGCCCTCGTGCACGCCCTCCATGTGGTCGTCGGGGATCATCCCCAGCGCGCGATGGTGGAGCGTGAGCAACGCGCCGCCCGTGGCGGGCGTCACCCGGTACTGCACGTGCGACGAGACCGGGTACGACATGAACATCGGGCCGCAGATCTCCAGCAGCGTCGGCGGCTTGATGACCTGGACATGCCCCCACAGGTGCCCCTTGTTGCCGCCAAGATCGCGGTACCAGCGGCCGCCGGGCCACGCTTCGAGTTTCATGGGGAAGGCCGAGCCGTCGGGCATCTCGCTGCCGGGCCCGAGTTCTTCGAGGATCGACTCGAACACCACCTCGGGCGGCGCGTCGATCGTGAGTTCCTGGTGCACGTGAAACGAACGGGCGTCGCTGACTTCGGTCGGCATGGGTGTTCCCTTCTCGGTGGCTATTCGTTGGCGTCGCGCTCGGCGCGGCGCTTGATGCGGTCGAGTTTGTGGGCCCAGAACTTCTCGAATTCCGCGACCCACGCGTGGACGGGTTTGAGCGCCTCGGCGTTGAGCCGGTAGACGCGCATCCGCCCGCGGGCCTCCACGTCGACCAACCCGACTTCCCGGAGCACGGCCAGGTGCTTCGAGACCGCGGGCTGGGGCAGGTCGAGCGCGTCGACCAGTTCCGTCACCGTTCGCTCGCCCTCCCGGCCGAGGATCTCGACGATCGTCCGGCGCCGGGGCTCGGCGAGGGCGGTGAACACGTCGCTGGTGACGGCGGCGGGGGGCATGGGCTCAATATATTCTCAATTTGGCATAAGTCAAGCGGCAGGACAAGCAGGGCCGGCCGGGAGCGTTGTTCACTAGACTGCGGCGCCCCGGATCGAGCGTGATCGGGGCCCTGGAGGAACAGAGAATGAACCGAGTGCTCCCGCTCGCCGCGCTGCTCGCGGCCGCGCCGTCGATCGTGGTCGCCCAGGACGCGCCGCGGCCCCTGCCGTTCGCGCAGGTCGTGAACCTCCCGCTGCTCTGGCCGGGCGAAACCACGGTGAACACCGATCTGTCGAGCGGCGGCGCCGAGATCAAGGCGGGTGACGTGGTGAAGGTGCACTCGCTCGAGCCGCAGGGCGTCGTCGTGTTCATGCCCGCCGATCAGAGTCTGATGATGCTCCGCCCCGAGTGGACCGACGTGGGCGAGCGCGCGGCGAAGACCGCCGAGACGCTTCCAGAGGACCTGCGCATACTCACCCGCGCGGATTTGGCGAAACGCGACGACCTCTTCCCCGAGACAGTGGCGCTGACGACGGTGGTCTCGTACGACAACGGGGTGTCGCACCCGGTCGGGACGGAGTTTGTGCCCGGGCGCATCGTCGCGACGCGCAACGGCGCCACGATGTTCGGCATCTACGCCGCGATGCCCGAGAGCGGCACGGTGGAGCGGTCGTACTTCGATATCTCCTTCACCGACTTCATCGACCGTGTTCGCGACCGGGTGCTGAACCACCCGGACAAGGTCGGCACGCGTTTCATCGAGGCGCTGGAGGGCAACCTCGTGAACGCCGAGGGTCAGCCGGTCGAGGTGCGTGAGACCACGGAGTATTTCCTGGTGCTCCACGGGGCCGGCTGGTGCGGCTGGTGCAAGCGCCTCATGCCCGACCTGATGAAGTTCTACGAGGACAACAGCGCCAACGCGCACCGCTTCGAGGTCATCTACGTCAGCGCCGACAAGAGCGAGGGCGAGATGCTCGCGTACATGAAGGAAGCGCAGATGCCGTGGCCCGCGCTGAAGTTCGGGAATCACGCCGAGACGGCGCCGATCGTCGCGATGACCGACGGCGCGACGCCCCACGTGATGCTGGTCGCCCGCGACGGGCGCCTGCTGCACCACGGCGAGCCCATCGGCGCCAAGGGCGCAACCGCCAGCATGCAGATGCTCCGGCGCGAACTGGCAAAGTGACCGGGGGCAAGAGGCAACAACTCCCTTCCCCCTCCGCGTACTCCGCGGCCCTCCGTGGTGATTCCCTCCCTTCAGTGGAGTTTCCCCCCGGGGGCTTCTAGCGTGTGCCTCGCAACCCGATCCGCGCCGCGACGGCGCGGGATGGAGATTCAGTTCGATGGCGATCCGCATCGGCATCAACGGGTTCGGCCGCATCGGCCGACTGGTCTACCGCATCGCCCACGAGCAGGGCCTCGAGATCGTCGCGATCAACGACCTCGTGCCGTCGGACAACCTCGCGTACCTCCTCAAGCACGACACGGTGCACGGCCGCTTCAAGGCCGACGTGTCGGAGGATGGCGAGAGTTTCCTCGTCGACGGCAGGAAGACGAAGTGTCTCAGCGAGCGCGACCCGGCCAACCTGGGCTGGGGCGACCTGGGCGTTGACTACGTCCTCGAGTCGACCGGGTTCTTCACCGACTTCGAGGGTGCGAACAAGCACCTCCAGGCCGGCGCGAAGCGTGTGATCATCTCCGCGCCCACCAAGAGCACCGACAAGGTCAACACCTACGCCTACAAAGTCAACCACGAGCAGTACGACCCCTCCAAAGAGAAGATCATCAGCAACGCGAGTTGCACCACCAACTGCCTCGCGCCCGTCGCGAAGGTGCTCCACGACCTGTGCGGCATCGAGAGCGGGCTGATGAGCACCATCCACGCCGTCACCGCCACGCAGCCCACCCAGGACGGTCCGAGCAAGAAAGATCTGCGCGGCGGGCGCAACGCGTACATGAACATCATCCCCGCGAGCACCGGCGCCGCGAAGGCCGTCGGGCTCTGCCTGCCCCCGCTCAAGGGCAAACTCACGGGCATGTCGTTCCGCGTGCCCACCGCCGACGTGTCGTGCGTCGACCTGACCTTCCGCCCCGAGCGGGCAACCAGTCTCGCCGAGGTGAAGAAGGCGATGAAGGCCGCGGCCGACGGCCCGATGAAGGGCGTGCTCGCGTACACCGAAGAGCCGGTGGTCAGCAGCGACTTCATCGGCGATCCCCACAGCAGCATCTTCGACGCCGACGCGTGCATCGAACTCAACGACCGCTTCCTCAAGGTCGTGTCGTGGTACGACAACGAGTACGGCTACGCGTCGCGCTGCGTCGACATGCTCAAGTTCCTCGCCCAGCGCGACGGCTGAGCAAAGCCACAACCCCGAGCACACGTCCAGCGCCCGGCCCACGCGGCCGGGCGTTGTCGTTCCCGGCGTTCGGGCGAAATCCGGTATGCTCGATTCCGAAGGAACGGTCCCGGGGCCGGCAGGCCGATGCGGAAGTCGGCGCGCGGCGGACCGGGACGGAGGTGGAACCCATGCTGTCGATTGTCGTCCTGGGACTCGGTGTCGTTCTCGCGCTGGCGATCCTCGCGAGCATCCCCAAACTGCCCGACCTGACGCTCCGCGTCGGCGCCGCGCTGGTCGCGGTGCTCGTGCTGTTCGTGTTCCTCATGGCCAGTTCGGTGCGGTACGTCGGCGAGGGGCAGGTCGGCATCATCGTGAAGAACGTCGGGGCCAAGTCGCTCGCCGAGGGTCGCATCATCGCGACCGGCGGCGAGAAAGGCCCGCAGGCGCGGACGCTGCCGCCGGGCTGGCACCTGTGGTACTGGCCGGTCATCTACGACGTGCGCATCGAGCGCATCATCACGGTGAACGACGGCGAGATCGGCCTCGTGAACGCGCTCGACGGCAAGCCGCTGCCCTCGGGCGAGGTCTTCGCGCCCGAGTGGGGCGTCGAGGAGTTCGAGCGCATGCTCGACGCGCAGCATTTCCTCACCGACGGCGGCGGGTTCCGCGGGCCGCAGACCTCCGTGCTCAAGCCCGGCGCGTACCGCATCAACACCGCGCTGTTCGAGGTGGAGACGGTCGACGTCACGAACATCCAGCAGGCTACGGTGGGCGTGGTGAAATCGAACGTCGGCCCGGCGCCCGTGCTCGCGTCGCGCCGCGACGCCGACGCGGTCCAGAGCGGGCTGGTCCCCGTGGGCTCGCGCGGCATCTGGGACGCGGCGTTCGGCCCGCAGAAGCTGTACCTCAACCGCAAGGCGTTCGAGGTGACGATGGTGCCGACGCGCAAGCAGATCGTGCAATACGCCGCGGCGCGACAGGCCGGCTCGGAGCGCGAGATCATCGTTCGCTCGAGCGACGGCTTCACCTTCCCCGTGGACGTGCGCGTGGAATACGAGATCCGCCCGGACGACGCGCCGCTCGTAGTCGCGAACTTCGGCGGCGACGGGGAGAACCTCCAGTTGAACCTGCACTCGGCGGTGCGCGGCATCTTCCGCAACAACGCCGAGCGCGTGAAGGCGCTCGACTACGTGCAGCAGCGGTCCCAGCAGGAGCGCCAGTCGCTCGAGATGCTCGGCGCGGAGATGCGCAAGGTCGGCGTCACGGTGACCGCGGTGCGCATCGGCGACGTGGGCGACGTCGAGTCGCTCGGCCAACTCCTCAAGACGCAGACCGACCGCGAGATCGCGGTGCAGGAGCAGTTGACCTTCCAGGAACAGCAGCGCGCGGCGGAGCAGAAGAAGGCGCTCACCCGCACGCAGCAGGAGGCGGAGGAAGAGAAGCGG
>JBQLZI010000192.1:0-5460 GCA_052168195.1 Phycisphaerales bacterium | reverse complement strand
CTTCTCGACCTTGCCTTCGGCGGAGATGACGAAGTGTGTGCGGAAGTCGGGGTGCGCGACGGGGTGGTCGTCGGCGTCGAGGCCCGCGACGCCGATGTGCACGGCGTTGTCGGCGGCGTAGGTCGCGTCGATCATCGCCTCGTTGCAAACGACGACGACGGTGTTCTCGAGTTCCTCGATGTGGGGCGTCTTGCCGGTCGGGACTTCGACGGGGAGTTCGGCGCCGTTGATCGAGAGCAGGCCTTGGCGGCCGGCGGGGCCGTAGCAGACGAAAACGCGGCCGACCTGGGCGAAGGGCTGGAGGGAGCAGAAATCGAGCGTGGACCGCGCGTGGAGGTGTGCATCAAAGAGGAACCAGGCGCAGCGCTGGTCGCCGGTGGTGACGGTCATCGATCGGCCGTCGGGCAGGAGCAGGTCGACATCGAGGGGCTTGGTGTGGCCCTCGGGCGCGAAGACGAACGCGACGCTGCCGCGCTGGCCCGCGGTGTGCACGACGGAGGTGGCGACGCCCCCGGGCAGGATGCCGACGGGCTGGTAATCGGATTCGAGGGCGGCGAGGACGCGGCCGAAGCGTGACGAGAAGGTCGCGAGGCGCTTGAGCGCGAAGAACTCGGGCGTGCGGAGTCCGGCGCTGGTGACCATCGCGCCGGACTCGCCCGCGTGGGCGCAGATGTAGCCGTCGGGGCTGCCCGCGCGGCGGCCGGCGAAGAACTCGGGGTAGGAGCCGGGCGAGAAGCGCGAGTACACGATCTGTGCGCCCGCGGCGGCGGCCTCGGCAAGGCGGCGCTGCTGGATGAGCGGGTCGGCGTGGGTCGGCTGCTCGCCCCACGCGGTGATCGGGGCGCTGCGTGAGTCGATGAGCAGGCGCGGGTTCTGCGGGGAGACGACGCGCATCTGCCGGAACATCGCGAGGAGGTGCTCGGAGCCGGACCAGCCATCGATCTCGCCCTCGACGGGCTGGAAGAGGTTGTTGGCGTTGACGAAGGGGACGTTGAAGCCCGACTCGCGGAGGAAGCGGCCGAGTTCGACGAGGTAGCGGTTGGCGGCGTCGTCGTCGCCGCAGAACCAGTGATGCTCGACCTGCACGAGGGCGATGGGCCCGCTCTGGCTGACTTGGAGCGTCTTCACCTGCGAGGCGAGGTTGGAGAACCAGCGCGAGACGGCCTCGAGGAACTCGGGCGCACCGCCGCGGAGTTTGGCGATTTTGGGATCGGGCTCGGTCTTGGGCGGGTGCGGGAGCGAGGGCGCCCACGCGGGAATACCGGAGAGGTCCCAGCCCTCGCCGATGGCGGGCCCGACGCGGAGGATGGCGTGCATCCCGAGTTCGCCGACGGTCTCGAGGAAGGTGCGGATGTCGCGTTCGCCCTCGAAATCGAAGACGTTGGGTCGGATCTCGTGGGCGTTCCAGGGGCACGGCACGAGGACGGCATTGAAGCCGGCCTGCTTGGCGGCGCGGAGGCGATCGGCCCAGAGGGCGCGGGGGACGGTGGCGTAGCACACCTGCGCCGCGACGAGCCAGTGCCTGCGTCCGTCGAGGAGAAGACTCTGGCCGTCGAAAGTGATGCTCGGCATGGGTTGGGGCGCGCTCCAGCGGAGATGAGAAGGTCGGCGGGGACACGGGCGCCGCTCAACCCGGGGGGTGAACGCGGCGGGACGGGCGTCCGGGGACCGCCGGAAAGTTCGCGGGGAAAGGGCGAGAATAGGACGCGTCTCGCGCGGTCGCAACGGCGAATGACCAACTCGGTAGACTCGCCCCCGATGCCCCTCCCGAGGATCCGTCTCACTATGCCGACCGGCGCTCCCACCGGCCGACCGTTGCGCATCACTTGCGCTGGAGGTCGCTTATGCCCCCCTATTCTCGCGATGATCGCCGGGGTGGCCGCCTCGGTCACGCTCTCGGCGTGCAGCAGCGTCTCGGGGATTGACCGGGAAATCCAGCAACTCATCGAGAAGCGCTCGGCGGCGCTCGGGGAGGACGCGGCGCCTCCTCAGTACGAGTTCCGCGACCCGAGCGAGATCGACCCGGGCAAAGAGGCGTACGCCGAGACCCCCGATACGACCAACCTCGACGCGGACGAACTGGAGTACGACCCGCAGGCCCCCGTCGACGCGGAAACCCGGCTCAAACGCCTCGACGACTACCTCGACATCCCGCTCGAGGCGACCGTCTTCGACCTGCCCGAGGTGCTGCGCACGGCCCAGCGGGCCGCCCGCGAGTACATCAACTCCGAAGAGGAGTACATCCTCGACGCGATCCGCCTGCTCATCGAGCGTCACCTGTGGGGCCCGCGGTTCTTCGACGACATCGAGGCGCGGATCGACGCGTTCAACCTCGACGCGCAGGGCGGGGACTACCGCGTTGAGGCCGAGATCATCAACACGCTCCGCGTGACCCAGCGCCTGCCGTACGGCGGCAACGTGGAGGCGGGGATCGTCTCGCGGCTGACGGACCAACTCAGGAACGAAGTGACCGACGAGTACGAGTCGTCGAGCGACATCGTGCTCTCCGCGGACATCCCCCTGCTGCGCGGGGCGGGGATGGTGGCGCGGGAGGACCTGATCCAGGCCGAGCGCAACGTGGTGTACGCGGCGCGGCGGTTCGAGCGGTTCCGGCGTGAGTTCTTCGTCGACATCTGCTCCGATTACTTCAACCTGCTGCTGCAGCGGCAGAACATCGACAACCAGATCGAGCGTCTCGAAAGTGTGCGGCGCGAGCAGGAGCGCGTCCGCCAACTCTTCGAGGCGGGGCGCCTGTCCGCGTCCGACGTGAACAACTTCCGGCAGAACGTGCTCCGCTCCGAGGACCAACTGCTCTCGGCGAAGGAGAACTACCGGGTCGCCCTCGACCGGTTCAAGGTCCGCGTCGGGATCCCGCTCGAGAGCGAGATCGAACTGGCGCCGGTGGAGTTGACGCTGCCCGAGCCCTCCGTCACGCCCACCGGGGCGGCGCTGCTGGCCCTCAAGTACCGGCTGGACCTGCAGAACCGGCGCGACCAGATCGAGGACGCCCGGCGCTCGGTCGCGGTGGCGAAGAACAACCTGCTGCCCGACTTCAATCTCTCGGCCAACGCCAATATCCCGACGCAGAGCGACCGGCGGGTGGGCGGAACCAACTTCCGCGAGGACGAGGGCGATTACTCGGTCGCGGCGCGGTTCTCCCTGCCGCTTGACCGGCAGATCGAGCGGCTGAACCTCCGCTCGGTCACGATCAGTCTGGAGCGGGCGATCCGCGAACTCGAGGACTTCATCGACGGGATCGTGATCGAGGCGAGGCAGTCGGCGCGCAACATCGAGCGGGCCCAGTTCTCGATCCTCCAGCAGGAGGAAGCGATCCGCTTCAACGAGCGCCGCCTCGAGGAACTCCAACTCAAGATCGACACGATCGACACCCAGCAACTCCTCGACGCCCAGAACGAACTGCTCCAGTCGAGGAACGACCGGGACTCGGCGATCCGGGATTATCGGGTCGCGGTGCTCCAGTACCTGTTGGCGACCGGACAGTTGCGCGTGGACGAGATCGGCAACTTCAAGCCGCTGCAGGGGATGCTGGTGATCCCCACGGAGGAGCCCCCGAGACTCCCGGGGGCGGATCCCGGCGCGGTGCAGGGCGCGGACGGCGAGCCCGAGGCCGCCGACGAAGCGTTCGAGGAGGACCCCGACGCGGACGCGCCGCCCGAGGGCCCGCCGGAGCCCTGAACCCTTTCAGCGTCCCAACACCCGGATTGTGCATCGTTTCGGCGCATCGGCACGAACAGATCGCTGAGCCGCCCGTCGCATAGTCTTGAGAGGAAAGGGCGGGCGAAACCGAGGCCCTTGCCGCCGGTTTGCAAGAAAGACCCGCCCGTGACGTTACCCGGGGGACCGCTGCCCCGTCCGAGGACCACCATGCGCACCGATGCCCATCGCACCGTTCGCCGTCGCCCCATTGACACGCTCCGTCCGGCCTCCCGCCGGGGCGGCATCGCCGTTCCCTTGGCGATCGTGCTCGCCGCGGGCGTCGTGATCGGCGGGACAGCGCTGCTGATGTCCCGCGGGGGTTCCGAGACCGCCTACGAGGTCGGCGAGGTCTTCCAGGCGTCGCAGACGTCGTTCGAGATCACGGTCGACGCGAGCGGCGAACTTGAGGCCGCGGAGCAACTCGTGATCCGCAGCGAGTTGGAGGAGCCGGCGGACGTGGTCTACATCGTGCAGGAGGGCTCACGCGTCCAGAAGGGCGACCTGCTGGTGGAGTTCGCGTCCGACGCGTTCCAGACGGAGATCGAGGAAGAGATGCTCCGCGTCGAGCAGGCGCGGAACGACCTGATCGCCGCCGAGAACGCGCTTGAGATCCAGAAGAACCAGAACGACTCGTCGCTCCGCGACGCGCGGCTGAAGCTGGAACTCGCGGAGATCGAGTACAACAAGTGGACGCAGGGCGATGACCGCAAGCGTCGCGAGGAACTCGCGCTCAACATCGAGACCAGCGAGAAGGACTTCGAGCGCGCCCAAGAGAAGTACATGCGCTCGCAGAACCTTTACGACAACGAGTTCCTCTCGCTGGACGAACTCAAATCCGACGAGATCGCGGCCCTCCGTGCCGAGGCGGCCATCAAGAAGGCGCGTCTGGAACTCGAGGTCTACGAGGAATACGAGCGCGAGAAGCAGATCAAGACGCTCAAGAGCGACATCGAGCAGGCGACGGCGGAACTCGACCGCGTGATCCGCTCGAACGAGTCGAACCTCGCCAGCAAGCGGGCGGACCTCGTGAACAGGCAGCGCTCGCTGCAGATCCGCGAGGAGCGCCTCGCGAACGACGAAGAACAGCTCACCAAGACCAAGATCTATGCGCCGCAGGACGGGCTGGTGGTCTACTGGACCAGCACCGATCAGGGCCGTCGCTGGGACGGCTCTGGCGCCATCAAGATCGGCGACACGGTGCGCCCCAACGAAGCGGTGATGATCCTGCCCAACACGACGCGGATGGTCGCGAGTGTGCGCGTGCACGAGTCGCTCGCCGGCCGCGTCAATCCCGGTCAGCGCGCCGAAGTTCGCATCGACGCGGCGCAGAGCCAGGTTTTCCGCGGCAGGGTCGAGTCGATCGGCGTGCTCGCCGAGTCCGGCGGCTGGCGCGACCCGAACCTGCGCGAGTACACCGTGAAGATTGCGCTTGAGACGACGCCCGAACAGGCGAAACTGCTCAAGCCCTCGATGCGCTGCGAGGCCGACATCGTGCTCGGCGAGGTGAAAGACACACTCGCCGTGCCGATTCAGGCTGTCTTCAGCGACGGGCCGAACCGGTACGTGTACGTGCCCAGCGGCGGGCGCTTCGAAAAGGCGCCCGTGCTGATCGGGCAGCGCTCGAACACGTTCGCGCAGGTGCTCGCGGGCATCGATTCGGGCGACCGCGTGCGGCTCCGCGAGCCGGGTGCGGGCGAGATCACGTCGAACCAGATCCCCGAAGAGGCGCTGGCCGCACTCGCA
>JBQLZI010000191.1:0-5492 GCA_052168195.1 Phycisphaerales bacterium | reverse complement strand
CGCGCCGCGGGCCCAGCACCATCCCCTCGCCATCCCACTGGCCGTTGGCGGCGTGGTCCGCGTCGGTCATCGGCGTGTAGAACCCCACCCACGACACGCCCCGCGCGTGAAACGCGTCCCAGAGCGCGTCGACAACCACGCGCATCCGCTCCTCGCGGTCCGCGCTCGGCGCAGCGGCGAGCGCGGCGCGGACGGCGTCAACAACTGGCTGGTAGTCGCGTGGGGTCGGCATCGCGAATCCTTGGCCCGATCCCGCGCGGCGTCTCGCCCGGCCCGTCCTACCCTTGCTCGCTGCCCGGGCGGGTAGCTCAGCGGCTAGAGCGTTCGCCTTACACGCGAAGGGTCGTGGGTTCGAATCCCTCCCCGCCCACTTTCACGCTCGGAGACTGCCCCCGGGGCTTTCCTCTGTTCCCGTTTTCGTCTGCAGAAAGTTCGCGCACCGATAAACCGCGCGACGCGTTTGCGTTGCGCGCGATCGCTGCACGGTGCGCCGGCGCGTTCTCGCAGAAAGTCGTTGACGCTTCCGCGCGCATCGTGTGCACTGCAGACGCACACGTCATTTCCCGTAGAGGAGGAAGAACCATGCACGCATCGGCACTCCCGACCATCGTCGGGGCGGCGGCCCTGTTGACCGCGAGCGCGAACGCCCAGGTCTTCAGCGCTGTCGGCTCCTACACCAGCGACAACCCGCTCGCCTTCATGAACTGGGCCAACGCGGCGCTGACCGGCGGCGGCGTCGGACTCGCCAGCGAAACGTTCGACGAGTTCAACGGCGGACCGAACATCGACATCACCCCCGGCACCACGCTGTTCACGGCGAACGGCATCGGCCTTTTCTTCGACGAATCTCCCGACGCTGCCGGCGCGTCGCGGCTCGGCATCGACGCATCCAGCACCGGCTGGACCGGCGATCCTCCCTTCGAAGGATCCGCCGCCGTCGAGGGCTTCGCCATCTCGCCCGCGCCGGGCGGCGTCGGCTCGAACGTCATAGAGATCATCTTCCCCGAAGCCGTCATCGGGTTCGCGATGGACTTCGACAGCGCGACCAGCGGCGGGGACCTCACCATCATGGTCAACGACCAGGTGCTCAGCATCGAGGCCGCGCTCCCGGGCGGCGCCGACGGCTTCTTCGGCTACGTCGGCGACGAGGCGTTCACCTCGATCCGCCTCGGCGCCGAGAACGCCGACTTCGCGGGCGAGGTCTTCGACATGGACAACCTGCAATGGTCGGTTGTCCCGGCGCCCTCCGCCGCCGCGGCGCTCGGCCTCGGCGGGCTGGTGGCCCTCCGCCGCCGCCGCTGACTCCCGGTCAGGCAGCAAGCAACGCACCATCCCAGACGCCCGCGGCCCAACCCGGCTGCGGGCGTCTTTCCCAGTGTCCCATCATCCTCCGCCACCCGCGGCGGTCTGTGACGACGACCGGCTCCCGCGCGGCAAACCCGGTGTTTTCCCGGACTTCGCGTTCGTGCGTCTCGCTGGCGTCAGCCCCCGGCGCGGGTAGACTTCACCTCGGAGAGTAACGAGAGACACGACAGGAGTTCGAGAGATGATCCGGATTGTGGCCGCCGCGGGCATCGTTGCAGTCGGAATCGCGAGCAGCGCTTCCGCCGCAACCTATTTCTTCACCAACATCACCGGGAACAGCGCGACGAACGCCGCCGCCGGCGAGTCGCAACTCTCGCTGACCACGATGGCCGGCGCGAACCCCCAACTCGTGCGTTTCAACCTGAACAACGCGTCCGGCATGGCGTCCGCGATCAAGGCCGTCTTCGTCGACGACGGCGCCGGCGTTCTCGCGTCGGTCAGCGGCTTCACCGCCACCACCGGCGTGTCGTTCAGGATCGGCACCAACGGCAGTCTGCCCGGCGGCAACGACCTGGCCGACTCGTTCGCCGAGAACCACGCCATCGGCGTTCGCGCCAACAACCCCGCGCCCTCCAACGGCGTGAACGCCGGCGAGATGCTCGACTGGTCCTACACCCTCGCCGCGGGCAAGACGCTCGCCGATGTCGAGGCCGCGCTCAACAGCGGCGAACTCCGCTTCGGCGTGCACGTCATCTCGTGGGGCGACGGCGGCAGCGAGGCGTTCGTCACGACCCCGAACGATCCCGGCGAACCGAACATCATCCCCTCGCCGCTCGCGGGCGCGATGGGCGGCCTCGGGCTCGGCATGATCGCCGCCCGCCGCCGGCGCGACTGAATCGGAACAGTTCGACCTTTCACCGCAGCGCCCGCGTCCAACCCGCGGGCGTTGTTCATTCCGCGACGGCGATCGGCCGCACGCCGCGCGGGATCGTTGTGAGCGCCACCGCCTGCGCATCGTTACGCATCGGCGCGCGATCGCGATGGAGATACCGCCGCTCAACGCGGGGAGAAAGGCGGCACAGAAGGTCGTGCGTGATCGATCCCGCCACGTGCGCCACCGCGGGCAGGAAGCACGGCGAGCCGCGGTCGTCGCTCAGGATTTCCACCTGCGACCCGACGCCGATGTCCTCCGGAAGATCGGTCAGGTCGACCGTGATCTGGTCCATGCTCACGCGCCCGACAACCGGCGCAGCGTGCCAGCGCTGACCCTCGCGGACGCGCACGGTCCCGCGGTTCGAGAGCGACAGCGGATACCCGTCCGCGTACCCGACGGGGACGAGCCCCAGTCGCGTCGGGCGCGTCGCGGTCCAGGCGCCGCCGTACCCCGCCGTTGCGCCGGGCGCGAGGCGTGATTCGTGGATCACCGCCGAATCCCACCGGATTGCCGGGCGCAGTTGCTCCGCGAGCGCGCGGTGCTCGAAGTCCCCGGGATTGTCGAATTCCTCGGCGGCGTACCCCAGCAGACCGAGCCCGACGCGCACCAGCCCGCGGTGATGCCGGCTCGCGCGGAACGCGCCAAATGTGTTGGCCTGGTGCACGACGCATCCTGGAGGGAGCGCGGCGTGGGCGTCGTCGAGCCACGCGTCGAACGCGCGGCATTGACGCTCCGTCTGCTCCGCGTCGGCGTCCGCGGACGCGAAATGCGAGAACACACCCGTGAGGCGCAGCCGCGCATCGCGCACGATGGTGCGCACCAAAGAAGTCGCCTCCGCCAGCGACGCGCCGCCGCGCGACATCCCCGTGTCGACCTCGAGGTGAACGGCGAGCGGCTGTTCGCCGTCGCGCACGAGCGACGCCACCGACCGGGCCTGGGCCTCGCCGTGAACGGTCAGGCGCAGTCGCGCCCGGTCGTCGCTCGCGAGGAGTTCCGCGAGTTCTTCCGACGCGCGCACGGGCATGAGCATCAGCACGGGCGTCCGCGCCGTCGCGGCCAGCACGGCCCGGGCCTCCCGCGGCGTGTAGACGGCCAGCATCTCGACCCCCGCGTGCTCCAGCGTCCGGGCGAGTTCCGCCGCGCCCACCCCGTATCCGTCGGCCTTCAGGACCGCGCACACGCCCGTCCCGCTCGCTGGCCGGGCGCCGTCGCTAGGGCGCAGGACCGAGCGGAGGACGCGGAGGTTCGACCGGACGGCGTCGAGATCGATGGAGAGCACGGAGGTGTCGGTCACGGGCGTCGGCGTCCGGTCGTCAGGGTGGAATGGAGCGGTATTTGTATCGGTCAGGCCGGGAGTCTACGATCATCGGACGGCGCGACGTGTTCGTCGCGCACAGAATGAATGACGCGCCGCTGCTCGGTTCGCCCTGGACGGGCCGGATGGTTCGCGTCGCACGCCTCGCCCAACGACGCGCGCGACGCCCTTCATCCGGCTTGGGTGGGGCCAAGATTCCGAACGGCGGCGCGGCCAACCGAGAGGTTTGCATGTCCGACGAAAAGAAGTCGCCGGTCGACGACCGCGCGCCCGCCGACGGCTCGGCCCCCAAGAAGCGTCGCCGACGCAAGAAGAAGCGCTCGGGCGACAGCGGCCCCAAGGCCGAGCGTCCCTACGACGACGAGGAAGTCGAGCCCACCAAGAAGCCGCGCAAACGCGCTCCCGCCGCCAACGCGGGCGGCAAGGCCACCGAGGTCTTCTCCGACCAGACCTTCGCCGAACTCGGGCTCCGCGACGAGGTGCTCCGCGGCGTGACCGACCTGGGCTTCACCCAGCCCACGTGGATCCAGAGCCAACTCATCCCCGTCGCCGTCACCGGCCAGGACGTCCTCGGACAGGCCAAGACCGGCTCGGGTAAGACCGCCGCCTTCGCGCTGCCCGTGCTCCACCGCGCGGAAAAGGGCGAGCCGTTCCAGGCGATCATCCTCGCGCCCACGCGCGAACTCGCGATTCAGATCGCCGACGAGATCGAGGAACTCGGCCGCCACACCGGACTCCGCGTCATCCCGGTCTACGGCGGGCAGAGCATCCGCACGCAGGCCGAGCGCCTCCAGAAGAAGCCCGAGATCGTCGTCGCCACGCCCGGGCGCCTGCTTGACATGATCGAGCGCGGCTACCTGCGCATCGACGGCGCCAAGTTCGCGGTCCTCGACGAAGTCGACCGCATGCTCGACATCGGCTTCCGCGACGACATCCGCAAACTCCTCGGCATGATCCGCGTCGAGCACCAGACGATCTTCGTCTCCGCGACCATCAGCGAGGAGATCGAGCGGCTCGCGCGCAAGTACATGCACGAGCCGGCGCGCGTCGAGCCCAAGAGCCAGTCGCTCACCGTCGACCTCGTCGAGCAGCACTACCTGAGCGTCGAGCCCTGGGACAAAACGCGACTGCTCAAGCACCTTCTCACCCACGAGGAGCCCGCGCTCACCATCGTCTTCTGCAAGACCAAGCGCACCGTCGACAAGGTCGCCAAGGCCCTCAACGACGCGCGCATCCCTGCCGAGGCGATCCACGGCGACATGCCCCAGAGCAAACGCAACCGCGTGATCGGCTCCCTCCGCGAGGGCAAACTCGCCGTCCTCGTCGCGAGCGACCTCGCCGCGCGCGGCCTTGACGTCGACCTCATCACCCACGTCATCAACTACGACATCCCCGAAGACCCCGAGGTCTACATCCACCGCATCGGGCGCACCGCCCGCGCCGGCCGCGACGGCGTGGCGTGGTCGTTCGTGACTAGCGAGCAGGGCGATCTGCTCACCGAAGTCGAGATGCTCTCGAACAAGATGATCCCGCAGCTCGACTACCCGGACTTCAGCCACCGCGAGCCCCCGGCCGACTGGAAGAAGAACAAGCCGGACCCCAGCGAGCCGAAGAAGCCCGCGCAGAACCGCCTCGCGTACGTCGCGACCCCTCCCGCGCCCGCGGCGCAGGTCGACAAGAGCAAGTTCCCCGGAGGCATCGTGCCCACCAAGATGCCGCCGCGCCTCATGGGCGGCCGCGTGAAGACGCACCGAACGCTCAAAGCGACGCCGCCGCCCGCGCAGCAGGACGCCCCGCCCGCGAGCGAGACCGAGAAGAAGCCGTAAGCGGATGGGTCAGGCCGCGACGCGCTCGGGGCCGAACTCGCCGCGCGTTCGCGCGAACCGGACCGCGACGAACTGGTGCTCGTCGCCCTTGGGCGCGGAGCGCAGGATGGTC
>JBQLZI010000190.1:0-5562 GCA_052168195.1 Phycisphaerales bacterium | reverse complement strand
GCCCTTTCCTCCTCCGGCCTCGCCCGGATGGACCTCGTCCGCTTCACGCGCGACGGCCTGAACGACGAGCAGCGCTCCGCCGCGATCGACGCCCTTCTGGCCGACGCGGGCTGGGGCGACGAGACCCCCGAGCAGGCGAACCAGCGCGCCGTCGGCGCCCTCGACGTTCTCCGCGACATCGCGTCCGGAAACAGCGTCCTGAACGTCGGCGACGCGACCTCCGCGCTGCTGACCGCGCTCGACACCACAGAGGGCGGCGTCCGTCTGGTCGTTGCCGACGTGCTGTCGCGCATCGGCGAGCCCCGCGCCCAGCGCGGCCTGATGGACGCGGCCTTCGACGCCGACGAGGGTGAGAACCTCGCCCTCATGACGCTTGTCGCCTCGTCGGCCAAGCGATTCGGCCCCATGCTCGACGACCGGCAGGTCGATCGCCTGCTCGAACTCGCCTCCGAGGGCGACGACGACGAAGCCATTGCCGCCGCGTCGCTCGTGGGCGCGCTGAACCTTCCCGGCCAGCGCATCGTCCCGCTTCTCCTCGACCGCGACTGAGCGAGCGCGAGACCCGCAACAACCGACCCGTGAACTCCTCAAGGCCCTCCCCGGGCCTTTTTGGTGCGCCATGCCCGTGTTTCTCGGTCGTCATCGACTCTGACGGGCGTGCGGGTTGCGCGGGATTGCGCGGCCTCAACCAGATCCGTTCCGTGCACACGGTGAACGAACACACAGCGAATCCCGATGCTCTCCCTCATCCGTCGGGATTCGGTCGGGAAGCGTTCCCGACACCTGTCCCTGAAGCATCGCCACGAAGCAACTTCCGCGGGAATCTGAGGAGCCGTTCAGATGCAGCGCAACCGAGCCAACGCCTTCACGCTGGTCGAAATCCTGATCGTCGTCGTGATCCTCGGGATCCTCGCCGCGATCGTCGTCCCGCAGTTCACCAAGGCCAGCGAGTCCGCCGTCCGCAGCACGCTCAAGAGCCAGCTGCAGACCATCGTCTCGCAGGTCGAGCTCTACCGCGTCCGCAACAAGGGCATCTACCCCGCGATCGGCGACGGCGAAGCCAACAACGGCTGGGGCGTCATGATCACCGAGAACTACATCAAGGAAGAGCCCTTCAACTCCTACGTCTCTCTCAGCAACATCGTCACCGGTGACGACAGCGTCATGGCCACCGACAAGGACTCCGCGACCTCCGGCTGGGCCACCGACGGCGACGGCAACTTCTGGGCCGTCGGCTACGACCCCGCCCCCGTCGCCGGCTTCCCCGACGGCAAACTCGCGCACGAGTAATACGCGTCAGCGCAGTTCGCACTCTGTGTCGCTCGTCACCCGTGTGTGAAAGGGAGTCGCTATGCGCGACCGATCCTCATCGCGCCGCGGAATCCGCGCCGGGATGGTGGGGGGCGCGGCCGGGGCAGCGGCGGTCGGGATCGTCTGGCTCGCCGGCGTGACCGGACCGTCCCAGGCCCTCGCCCAGACCGCCGCCGAGCCGTCCGACCATGCACGCGGGTTCATCAGCGCCGCAGAGCAGCGCAAGCAGATCGTGGAACGCCTCGATCGCATTGCGCTCGCGCTCGAACGCATCAACAGGCGACTCGAACAGGGCGTCCACGTCGCCGACGCCCCGCCCGCCGCACGCTGACCCCGCCCTCAGGCAGACACCAACGCCAGACGGAGACTGACACTCGGTGCGCACACGCCTGTTCCAGCAAGGGGTTCTGCCAATCGGCCTCGATCTCGCCGCGAGCGGGGTCAAAGCCCTGCAGTTCTCGAAGACCGCCGGGCGCCTCAAAGTCGCCGCGGCGGCGCGCATCGAGTCCGAGGCGGAATCACCCGCCGACGAGGCCCGTCTGGGCGCGCTCGCCAAACTCATCGAACGCAAACTCCGCGCAGGCGACTTCCGAGGCCGCCAGTGCATCATCGGGCTCGACGACCGCCTCCTCAGGGTTCGTTCGGTCCGCCTGCCTTCGATGACGGATCCCGAGACCGAGCAGTCGCTCCGCGTCGACGCCGCCACCCGCCTGGGATTCGGCAAGGACGAAGCCATCGTCACCGGCTGGACTCGCGCCGGCGCCGTCCAGCAGGGCGACGAGCAGCGCGAGGAGATCATCCTGACCGGCATCCTCGCCGAGCACGCCGAGCGCATCGTCGACATGGCGATGGACGCCGGCCTTGAACCGCTCGCGCTCGAACCCAACTTCTGCGCAACCGCGCGATGCTTCTCCCGCCGTCGCCGCCGCGCCGCCGACCAGCAGATCGCCCAGATCGTGGTCGACCTCGGCCGGCGCACCACCAACGTGCTCGCGATGCGCGGCGATACGCTCTGCTTCTACAAGCAGATCGACTGGGGCAGTGAACGCCTCGATCGCGCCGCCGCCGAACGCCTCGACATGGACCAGGCCGTGGTGTCCGAGATCCGGCGCCAGCGCCTCCGCGACACCTTCGCGGAAGCGCCGCAAAGCGCCAAAATCGATGACCGCGTCGACCGCGCGATCTTCGACGCCGTCCGACCGCTGCTCAACGAACTCGCGCAGGAAATCGCCCTGTGCGTCCGCTATTTCCTCGTGACCTTCCGCGGCGCCAACCCCGAGGGCATCGTGCTCGCAGGCGGCGACGCGACCGAGCCGCGTCTCCTCGAGATCGTTTCCGAACTCGCGGGTCTGCCCACCACGCTCGGCCGCCCCCTCGAAGGCATCGAACTCGGTTCGACGTCCCTCCCCATGAACAGGCGCGGCCCGCTCAGCGAGTGGGCCACCGCGGCCGGGCTCTCGCTCCGCGGCGAATCGCGCACGAACAAGGCCGGGATGCTGAACTCCTTCGCGCGGATCGGCGCTCCGCTCGCCGCGCTCCGGAGGGCTGCGTGAGCCGCTTCATCGACCTCATGCCGCAGTCGGCCCGCGCCCGCGCCGCGCGGAAGGTGGCCACCCGTCGCTGGATCGTCGCGTACACCGCGGCCATCGCGATCGGCGCCTTCGCGGTCGCCGGCGCGCGCCTGCGCACCGCGGCGCTGCACCGCGAGGTCCGACTGGCCGAACGTCAGGTTCAACTCACCTCCGAGGAGATGACCGCCGTCTCCGAGATCGTGAACGAACTCGGAGTGATCGCCGACAGCATCGAACTCCAGCGCCGCATCGTGCCTACGCCGACGCCGGAAACTCTGCTCGCGTCGGTCGCGCGGCTCGTCCCCGAATCGATGACGCTCACCTCGCTGCTCATCGACCAGCGCCAGTCCAGCACGTCCGCCTCGGTGCGCGCCGCCCGGAGATCCGGCGAGCCCGATCCGAACCCCACCGCGACCGTGCAAATCTCCGGCGTCACGCCCGACGACACCGGCATCGTCCGGCTCATCCAGGCCCTCGACCGATCCCCGGTCTTCGCCGAGACATCTTTGGAATACTCTCGCCCGGTGCTGATCCGCGGCGTCGAGGCGCGCGAGTTCCGCGTCACGGTCGTGGCGCCCCTGTTCAAGCCGCCGGCCGTCGCTTCAGCAGGGGGGACTCCGTGAAAGGGATGAACCCCTCCATCAAACTCGGCGCCGGCATGCTCGTACTGGGCGCCGTGGTTGTCTGGATCGGCGTACTTCCTGCCGTGAAGCGCGCCGAAAAGCACGAGCAGCGCATCCTGACGGCCAAGCACACGATCATGCGGACCGAGTCTCGCGCCGAGGACATCCGCGCGCTGGCCGACACGCTCACCGCCGCACGCGAGTACGCCGCGAAGCACACGAAGGCGATCAGCGATCAGGATGCCTCCCTCCTGATGCACGACATCGGGAGGCTCCTGACCGAGCTGAACGTCACGTCGCATCAGATGACGCAGGACCGCCCCGTCGAACGCGACGGCGCCCGGGTGACGCCGGTCACCCTCACGATGCAGGCGGACTACCCGACGCTCGTGTCGCTGCTCGACACCATCGGCCGCGGGGACAACCTCGTCCGCGTCGTGAAACTGAACGTCAACCTCCCGCGCGGGGCGCAGGCGGGCGCACAGGCGCTCGAGATCGAGGCGCAGTTCGAGGCGATCGCAGCGATCCGCAAGCCCGGGGGGGTTATGGCCTCCGCGGAGGAAGGCGCCGCGCCGTGAGCAATCTCCATCGACTCAAAGCCGAACTCCTCGCGGACAAGAAGAAGGCGTCGATCCTCGGCGGCTTGGGCGCCGTCGCGCTGGTCCTCGGCGCTCGTGCGCTGCTGCTCTCCGGCGACGACCCCAAGCCGGCATCGTCCACGCAGGCCCAGATAACGCCCGCGTTCGCCAGCGGCGTCCCGACGGAGGACGCCGAAGACCGCCTCCGCGCGCTCATGAGTCAGAGCACCGGTGCGGCCTATCCGACCTATCCCGATCGCGACCTCTTCGCCCTCCGGGAGGCATATTTCCCGCACCCCGCAGAGCCCGAACCCCCTCAGGACGAAAGCGCAAAGTCTGCCGAGCAACGCGACGAGGTAATCCCGCGTCGGCCGACCGCATCGGAGATCGCGGCCGCGTCCCTCACGCTCAAGAGCACGCTCATCGGCAAGCGCCCGCTCGCCGTGCTCAGCGTCTCGGGGTTGAGCGGCGGCACGGAGCACGTCGTCCGTGTCGGCGACAGCGTCAACGGCTTCTCGGTCGTCGAGATCGGGGCCAAGCGGATCGTCCTGGACCTAGACGGCGAGCGCATCGAACTCGCCGTCAAAGACCCGCTGCAGTGAACGACAACGCCGCTCTTGCGCGGCACTAGAAGCGAGCCCCTCGGATGGCAGACCACGCAGCCAAGACAAGCCGACTCCGCGCCCGCAGCGCCGCGCTCGCCTGCGCCTCCGCGCTGCTGCCCACCGCGGCCTCGCTCGCGCAGCAGGCCGGGCAGCCCGCGCCCGCGAACGCAAACGACGGCGTCTTCGCGTCGGCCCCGGCGGCCGCCAAGCCCTCCGTGCACGTCAGCGAATACATGACCGTCGACATGCACCTGCGCGACGAGAGTCTCGCGACCGTGCTCCAGATGCTCGGCATGCAGGCCGAGCGCAACATTGTGGTCAGCGCCAACATCGACGCCACCGTCACGGCGGACCTCTACGGGGCCACGTTTTACGAAGCCCTCGACGCCATCCTCCACGTCAACGGCTACGGCTACGTCGAGCGCGGCGAGTTCATCTACGTCTACACCCTCGACGACATCCAGAAGATCAACCAGGCCGAGCGCCGGCCCGTCGCCAAGGTCATCCAGCTCGACTACCTCAACGCGACCGACGCCGCCCAGTTCGTCACCCCGCTGCTGACGCCCGACATCGGGCAGATCAAGGCCAACGGCGACGCGGGCAACTTCCAACTCGGCGACACGCCTACGGGCGGCGAGAAGTTCGCGCTCGCGTCCACGCTCGTCGTCTACGACTACCCCGAGAACATCGAGGAGATCGAGGCGCTCATCGAGCAACTCGACACCCGCCCTGCGCAGGTGCTGGTCGAGGCGACGATCCTGCAGACCCAACTCAACGAGGCCAACGCGTTCGGCGTCGATTTCTCCCTCGTGGGCGACCTCGACCTCGGCGATTTCGTCAACCTCCGCGGCCCGCTCGCGCCCCTCTCCGGGCT
>JBQLZI010000189.1:0-5587 GCA_052168195.1 Phycisphaerales bacterium | reverse complement strand
GCACAGCACCAGCGGGTACTTCCCCCGGCGCGCGAGTTGCATCGCCTCGACGAGCGTCGCCACGCCCGACGAATCCATGTACGACACCTCGCTCAGATCGACGACGAGCCGGGACGGCTTGCGATCCGAGACGCTCTTTAGGTGCTCGCGCAGCACAGGCGAACGCTGAAGGTCCACGTCCCCCTTCGGGCGCACGATCGCCGCCCCCCCGCGGTTCTCGGTCTGGATCTCGATGGTGTCGGTGTCAGCCATTCCCGCTCCCGCACTTGCGGCACGATTTGTCCGTGTTCCCGCCGGGCTTCCCGGAGGTCGAAACCGGCTCGCCCTCGAGCGACGGCGCCTCGCGGCCGCCCGCCTCGGGGAGGCGCCGGACCATGATCAGCCGCATGCCGATCCGTTCGCGCTGCTCGAACGTGCTCTCGTCCATGACCTCACGGATGATGTGAACGCCGAGCCCGCCCGGACGGATCTCGTCCAGCGGGCGTCCCTTGATGTTTGTCGGATCGATCTGCTTCGCCTCGTCCTCGATGACGATGCGCACGCCCGCGTTCTGGCGCTCGACCGACGCATACGGCCAGAGTTTGATCCAGATCGGACCGTCGGAGCGCTGCCCGTACCCGTGACGGATCACGTTGCACAGCGCCTCGTCGACGGCCAGCGCGACCTGGCCCGCCCCGCGATCATCGAAGCCGAACTGCCGGCAGAACTCGTGCACCAGACGCCGTGTCGGCGCGAGGTACCGCGGCTGGCTCAACAGTTGCACCACCATGTGCGGCGATGTGTCCTGACTTCCGTTGGTGGAATGCGTCTTGCTCGTCATGCTCCATCGCCTGTCGGATCCGCGCCGGGCGATTCCGTGCCCGCGTCGAGGTCCGTGCGAGTCGTCCCGGCGCGCTCCGCACGCCGCCACTCCACCCATCGGTCGATTGCGGCCTCGCGCTGCGACCGGGAACCCGCGAAATCGTACCCGAAGGTCCGGCCTGTCAGCCGGTTGAGGGCACCGATCGCGAGCATCCGCTCCGCGGGGTCATCGGAATCGAGGGCCTCGATCAGCCCGTCGATTCCTTGGGAATCCCCGGATTCCACCGCCTGAGCCACGTCGCGCGCACGCTCCGCGGGCCCGTCAGCCCCGAGATCGGGGTCGGACGACGACCCGCAGCCCCCCGCAAAGGCGGGCAGCAGCGACAGCGAACCCAGCATGGCCGCGCGGCGCATCATCGACCCAACACTATCGGCCCGGCGGACCCCGGACCGCAAGCCGCGTAGACTGGCCGCTTCCCGTCCGGGCCGTCCGACCCCCGTCGCGGCCCCTCGGCGACGCCCCCACCACCCGATTCCTGGCGACACCATGCCCGACCCGACACTCCAGTCGCTCCCGCACGACGAGGTCGTGCCCGTGCTCGATTTCGGCTCGCAGACCGCGCAGTTGATCTGCCGCCGCGTCCGCGAGGCCGGTGCGTTCTCGATGCTCGTCTCGCCCTCCATCACTGCAGACGAACTCCGCGCGCTCAAACCCAAGGGCATCATCCTCTCGGGAGGCCCGGCGTCGGTCTACGACTCCGGCGCGCCCACCTGCGATCCCGCCATCCTCGAACTCGGCGTCCCCGTGCTCGGCATCTGCTACGGCATGCAACTCGCCTGCCAGTTCATGGGCGCCAAGGTCTCCCGCGCCGACCACCGCGAGTTCGGACGCGCCAACCTCGAGATCAAGTCAGACGCCGCCGCCAAGGGCGACCTGCTCCACGCCATCCCGCAGCGCACCGCCGTGTGGATGTCCCACGGCGACCAGGTGCAGGACGTCAACGACGACTTCGAGACCCTCGCGAAGACCCCGACCTGCCCCAACGCCGTCGTCCGGCACCGCAAACTCCCGTTCCACGGCGTGCAGTTCCACCCGGAAGTCACGCACACGCCGCACGGCGTCGACATCCTCCAGAACTTCCTCTACGAGATCTGCCGCTGCAAGGGCGCGTGGCGGATGAAGGACTTCGTCGAAACCGCCGCCGAACGCGTCCGCGCCCAGGTCGGCTCCGGCCGCGTGATCTGCGGCCTCTCGGGCGGCGTCGACTCCTCCGTCTGCGCCGCCCTCATCCACAAGGCCATCGGCGACCAACTCTCCTGCGTCTTCGTCGACAACGGCCTGCTCCGCAAGAACGAGCGCGCCCTCGTCGAAACGACCTTCCGCGACCACTTCGACATCGATCTCCACGTCGTCGACGCCAGCGAGCAGTTCCTGAGCGACCTCGCGGGCGTCACCGACCCGCAGGAGAAGCGCAAACGCATCGGCAAGCGGTTCGTCGACGTCTTCAACGAGGCCGCCGCGACGATCACCCCGAGAGCCAAGAGCGGAGTCTCCGACGAGTTCAAGTTCCTCGCGCAGGGCACGCTCTACCCCGACGTCATCGAGTCCGGCCACGGCCACGCGGGTCAGAGCGCCAACATCAAACTCCACCACAACGTCGGCGGCCTGCCGAAAGACATGACCTTCGCGCTCGTCGAACCCCTCCGCGACCTGTTCAAGGACGAGGTGCGCAAACTCGGCGAAGTGCTCGGCGTGCCCGACCAGATCGTCTGGCGCCACCCGTTCCCCGGGCCCGGGCTGGCGGTGCGCGTGCTCGGCGAGGTCACCAAGCCCAAACTCGACGTCCTCCGCGACTGCGACGAGATCCTGCTCGAAGAGATCATCGCCGCGAACCTCTACCGCAGCACCAGCCAGGTCTTCGCGGTGCTGCTGCCCGTGCAGAGCGTCGGCGTGATGGGCGACGGTCGAACCTACGAGAACGCCGTCGCCGTCCGCGCCGTCGAAACCCAGGACTTCATGACCGCCGACTGGGCCCGCATCCCCTACCAAGTGCTCGCGACGATCAGCAATCGCATCATCAACGAGGTGCGCGGCGTGAACCGGGTTGTCTACGACATCTCCTCGAAGCCCCCCGCGACGATCGAGTGGGAATGAACCCGAGCCCCCGATCCATCCCCGTCGCCGCGCCGGGCTTCCCGTCGTACGAGGTCCTCGTCGGCGCGAACCTGCTCGCGCAACTCGGCCCCCTGCTCAACACGCTCGTCGGGCCCGGTCGCCGCGCGTTTCTCGTCTACGACGAAAACCTTCCCCATGAGCATGTCGCGGAGGCGTCGCGCTCCCTCGCCCATCACGGGTACTCGGTTTCATCGGCCTCCGTCGTCGCGAACGAACTCGAGAAATCCATCGAGAGTGCGCACCGCGTGCTGCAGGAACTCTCGGTCACGCGCCACGAACGCCGTGACCTCGTCGTGGCGCTCGGCGGCGGGATCGTGGGCGACCTCGCCGGCTTCGTTGCTGCGACCTACCGCCGCGGCGTGCCCGTCGTGCAGGTCCCCACCACGCTGCTCGCGATGGTCGACGCCTCCGTCGGCGGCAAGACGGGCGTCAACCTCGCGACCGAGCGAGGCCTGCTCAAGAACTTTGTCGGCGCATTCCACCAGCCGGTCCTCGTCGCCGCGGACGTGCGCACGCTCGACACGCTCCCAGACCGCCACCTCCGCGCCGGGCTCGCCGAATGCGTCAAGCACGCGCTGATCGCATCGACCTGCGGCGACCCGGACCTCCTCCCCTTCACGAGGGGCGCTCTCCCCGCTGCGCTGGCCCGCGACGCCGACGCGCTCGCCGAACTCGTGGCGCGCAGCGTCGCCCTCAAAGCCCGCGTCGTCGCCGACGACCCGCGCGAAGAGAAGCCCTCCCTCGACGGGCAGGGCCTCTCGCGCATGCTGCTGAACCTCGGCCACACGTTCGCGCACGCCATCGAAACGCTGCCCAGCGTCTCGATCGACTGCGCCGACACGCCGGGCCTCCTCCACGGCGAGGCAGTGGCCCTCGGCCTGCTCGCCGCGTGCGCGGCGGGCGAATCGCTCGGCGTCACCGCCGCCGAAACGACGACAATCGCCCGCGAACTCATCACCGCCGCCGGTTTGCCCACGAAGGTGCGCGACCTCCCCCCTTCGGACGAGATCGCGCGCCGCATGCTCGACGACAAGAAGACCGCCGACGGCCACCTCCGCCTGGTGCTCCCGACCTCGCCCGGAGAAGCGACGATCCTGTCGGGCGCGTCGCTCGACGCCGCCGCGAAGGGCGTCGAGGCGATCCGCTGCTGACGATTACTCACACACCGCGTTGAACGCGCCGAGGACCAGAAATAAATCCTCGCCGTCCACGGCGCCGTCGCCGTTGACGTCGTGCACAACGGGCCTGTCGACAAGCCCGAAGTTCGCAAGCACGCCGAACAGGTCTCGCGCGTTGACAACGCCGTCCCCCGTCACATCCGCCGGACACGGCGTCGACACGAACCCGAGGATGCGCACGTCATCGATGTTCCATCCCGCAAAACGACCTGAACCATCAGTAGGACCGACTGACCACCGCAGATACACAGTCGACTGCTGGTCCGCGAACGCGGAGATGTCGTATTCCTCCATGCGCCAGCCGCGATCGATGACCACCGCAGTCATCGGATTGCTCCAGAGCGGGGTCCATGTCGTTCCGTTGTTGCTTATCGACAGCAATGTGGCATCGTCCGATCCAACGCACAGCCAGCGCATGAACCGGAGGCGCGTCCCCGTAAATCCGGTGCAGTCGATCGGCGGCGAGATCACATGCCGTGGCGACAGACTGTTCTCGTAGTCACCCTCGAGGTTGTACCCGAGCACGTTCTGCCCTGTGAAGCCCGAAGTCGGATCGTTGGAGTTTGGCTGCAGACTACCGCCCGTCGGCCGCCCGAATTCCCATTCGCCCGGCGCCAGCCCGGTCCATTCCGACTCGTCGAGCGTGTCGTCAACCATGAACGATCGAACAAGCCGCCTCTCCCCCGCGCGAACCACGATAACCGCGGGCGCCGATTCGCCGTCGTTCGGCGTCGGATCGATCTGCGATGACCGTGTGTCGAATCCGATCTCCGGCCACAGATCGCTCGCCGTGAACTCGAACGACGCCTCCCCCTCCCAGGAATCCGAAGGGGGCTCGAACGCGACCTGCGCCACCGATCCGAGCGCGTACGGGAGATCATGCGGACCGAGCACGTGTCCGGTCGAGATGTCGCGCAATGACCCGATCTCCGGAAGCCCGACGACCGAATAGCGCAGCACGTTGTACGGCACGCCGTCGTCTGTCGCCGTGAGCCCGATGGTCGCCGCGCCGCCGGCCGGCGCCCGCACGAACTGACCCAAGGCCAGCGGCGGACGCGGGTCGAGCGCAGCGCCGATCGAGGTCAGATCCGCCGACACGAAACCCGCCGGCGCGCCCGCGGCCTGCGCCGAGGTCGAGATCCCCACGATGGTCTCCGGCGCCCCGATCTCCAGCCACGAGATCACGATCACGCCGTCGAAGCGCAGTTCGATCTGCGCCGTGTTGCTGTCGAACCGCAGATGCCTCGGCATGTTCGCCCAGGTCACCACGAATCGGTCGGAGAGTTGGCGATACGAGAGCGTCCCGCCGCGCCATGGGTTCAGATCGCTCCAAACGGCAGAGATGCGCGCGAACTCGAAGAACCTGTTGATATCCGGCGCCGGCAGCGTGTCCGCCGCGCCGAACGTGACGTACCCGTTCGAGCCGATGTGG
>JBQLZI010000188.1:0-5591 GCA_052168195.1 Phycisphaerales bacterium | reverse complement strand
GTCGACAAAGTACCTGGGCGGGCACAGCGACGTCGTCGGCGGCATCCTCGTCGTCAACACGCCCGCGCTGGCCGAGAAGATCCGCTTCGTGCAGAACTCCGTCGGCGCCGTGCTCGGTCCGTTCGATTCCTACCTCACGCTCCGGGGCATCAAGACCCTCGCCGTGCGCATGGAGCGTCACAACCAGAGCGCGATGAAGATCGCCCAGTGGCTCGAGCAGCGCGACGACGTCGAGAAAGTCATCTACCCCGGACTCGCCAGCCACCCCCAGCACGCGACCGCGAAGAAGCAGATGTCCGGCTTCGGCGGCATGATCACCTGCTTCCCCGTCGGCGGCCTCGACCGCGCACGCGAACTGCTCGAACACACCCGCCTCTTCACCCTCGCCGAATCCCTCGGCGGCGTCGAGTCGCTCATCGAGCACCCCGCGATCATGACCCACGCCAGCGTGCCCACCGAGATGCGAGCCCAGCTCGGCATCTCCGACTCGCTCGTGCGCCTCAGCGTGGGCATCGAAGACGTCGACGATCTCATCGCCGACCTCGAACACGCGCTCGACAAGAGCAAGAAGTTCGCGTCGGCGTAAGCCCGGAAGAGATTCACCACGGAGAGCGCGGAGACAACGGAGGGAAATGGGGTCGGGTGCCGTGGTACGGCAAAGCCGTGCCACGTTGAAAACCTCGACTCCTCCGCCCCCTCTCCTGTTCGACGAAGTCGAATGGACATGGTAAGGGTTACCCGCCGTTCTCCTCTCTCACCCGCTGCCTGCTGCCTCGTGGTTCGTGCGTTCTCCTATTCTTCCCCCATGCACTCCGCCGCCCGCATCCTCGACGCCAACCTGAACCGCGCACGCGAAGCCCTGCGCGTCCTCGAAGACATCGCCCGCTTCGCCCTCGACGACCGCGAGCTCTCGGGCGAACTCAAGTCGATGCGCCACGCGCTCCGCGACGCCGCCTCGCTGCTAGGCGTTGACGACATCGAACTCATCGCCGCGCGCGACGCCGTCCACGACGTGGGCAAGGACATCAAAACCCAGGCCGAGGGCGAGCGCGAGACCCTCCGCTCTGTCGCCTCCGCCGCGGGCAAGCGGCTCACCGAGGCCCTGCGCTCCATCGAAGAAATCGCGAAAGCCCTCCCCGGCGCGATCCGCGCCCCGGCGCGCGGCGGCATGAACGACGGGGAACCCTCCCCCGTCATCGATCCGGGCGAACCCGCCTGGCGCGCCTTCGAACGCCTGCGCTACCGCGCCTACGACGCCGAGATGCGCACCGTGCTCGCGCTCGGATCGCCCCGCCGCGCCACCTGGAAACTCTGCGTCATCATCACCAAGGCGCTCTGCAAGCACCACTCGTGGCTCGACGTCGCCAACGCCGCGATCGAGAACGGCGCCGACTGCATCCAGCTCCGCGAGAAGGAGATCAGCGACGCCGAACTCCTCGCCCGCGCGCGCGTCCTCGTGGAACTCTGCCACACCGGAGGCTCGCGCGTCGCCGCGATCATCAACGACCGGCCCGACGTCGCCCTCCTCGCCGGCGCCGACGGCGTGCACCTCGGCCAGGAAGACATGGGCGTCGCCGACGTGCGCCGACTCTCCGGGGCGCGCCTCCTCGTGGGCGTTTCCACGGCGAACATCCTCCACGCCACCCGGGCGCTCCGCGAGGGCGCGGACTACTGCGGCGTCGGCCCAATGTTCGCGTCCTCCACCAAGCCCAAGGACACGCTCGCGGGCGTCGAGTACCTCAAGAAGTACCTCGAGTACCAGCCCAAACTCCCGCCCCACCTCGCGATCGGCGGCGTCGGGCCCAACACCATCGACGCCCTCGTCGAAGCCGGCGCGCAGGGCGTCGCCGTCTCCAGCGCCGTCTGCGAATCACTCTACCCGGGCGATGTGGTGTCGCGCCTGCGCTCCGCGCTCGCGAGCGGCGGCGCGCAGGGCGGCCAGACCGAACCGAAGTCCTGAAGAATCACGCGGCCAGCGGCGAACTGATCGAGGCGGCGCTGAACCTGAACGCGCGCACGCAGTCCCGGCCCGCCTTCTTCGCCGCGTACACCGCCTGATCGGCGGCGTTGATCAACTGCTCCTGCTCGCGCAGCATGCTGCGCGAGGAATCGTCGTACGCCGCGACGCCCACGCTCGTGGTGATCCGCACGTGCTGCTTCGACGACTTGGCCTGCCGGATGTCGATCGGCGTCGAGTTGAGCACCGTGCGCAGCATCTCCGCGACGGCTTCGGCCTTCTTGAGGTCAACGCCGGGCATGATCGCCGCGAACTCCTCGCCGCCGAAGCGGAAAAGTTCTCCACGGTCGCCCAGCGTCGCCTTCAGACGCCGCGACGCCTCCTTGAGCACCAAATCGCCGGCGATGTGCCCGTACGAATCGTTGATCTGCTTGAAGAAATCCAGATCGAGGAACAGCACGGCCAGCGACTTGCCGTCGCGGGACGCCTCGGTGAACCGGCGCGCCGCGGCAAGGTGCAGTGACCGCTTGTTGCCGATGCCGGTGAGCGGATCTAGTTCGGTCTGCCGCTGGAGCGACTTGTTCTGCGCCGTCAGCCGCTCGGTGTTGATCTGCGCGTCGAGCGCCATCTCCGCGAGCCGCTCCTGCGCCTCAGCCAGCAGTTCGGCAGCGCTAGGCAACTGGCCCAGATCGACCTTGAACAGCGACGCCTGCGCGTGCGCTTCCTTCTCGATGACGCCCAGCAACTCGTCCGCCGCCGGAAGGGACAGGCCAAGCCACTCGACCGCGCGCTCGCGGAACGCTATCAGATGCTGCGGATCCTTCGGGCACATCAGCGCCTCGGCCGCGAGGGCGCCCAGCGCGACGCACGCCGCAGTCTTTCGGTGGGATTCCTCCGCGAGCATCGGATCGTCGTGACAACGGATCGGCTCGATGAGCGATTCCGGAAGGCGCCACGTTTCCGCGAGGCGCGCCCCGATCTCCGCGTGGTCGATCCCCAGCGCGTCGCGCTCCAGGTCAGCCAGCGCCGTGTGGGCGCCGTCGGCCTTGTGCACGATCGCCCCGTACTCCTCCCCCAGCGCCCGGTGCATCGCCAGTGTGCCCGCGTCCATCAACAGCCCGGCAAGAAAGACCTCTTCGGCTTCCTGCAGGCCCGCCGCCTCGGCCGCGGCGCTCGCGCCCGTAGCGCCGAGCAGGCAGCGGCGCCAGTACGCCTCGAGGTCGAACTCGTCCTCCTCGCCTTTGCCCATCGCCTGGATCAGACTGAATCCCAGCGCGACCGTCTTCACCGTCGTCAGGCCCAGCGCCACCATCGCCTGACTGATCGTCGAGCAGCGACGCGAGAGCCCGTAGTACGACGAGTTGACCGTCTTCAGCACCTTGGCCGACAGCGCCTGGTCGTTCTGGATCGTGTCCGCGATCTCGCGCAGCGACACATCCGCCTTGCTCGACAACTCAATCACACGAACCGCGACGGCCGGGAGGGTCGGCAGCCGCGTGCACGACAGCACGCGCTCGACAACTTGATCGTTCAAGAATGCACCGCTTTCGGGGACCAGAGTGCGCTTGGGATCGTCCTCACCCGTCACGGGGCGCCAACGCATATGCAATCGACGCAAATCTGTGTCGACTTCATGTCACGGGCGGTCGGAAATGCCTTTCGAGTGCGGCGTAAGTCGTTCCAGAAATGCGACCTGCGCCGCCGGAGCATCCCCCAGCACCACCCCCAACCACGCCCCGAGCAGGCGTACCGATCGCTGGAGGGCCTCCACGCCCGGAGCAGGTCCGTATTCATCGCGCGATCCCAGCCAACGGATCGAGTCCACCGTCTCCCGCCGCACCCTCCAGACCTCCTCCGTCCGCCCCGCATTTCCGGTGTTTCCACTTGGGCCGGGGTCCGCTGTGAGCCCCCCATGTCGGGTGGAAAAGCCGACGGTCGCTCCGTCGCCCAGCGATCCGCCCCCCACCACGTCGCGGTCCAGCACCGGCTCGTACCCCGCCTCCTTCAGCGTCGCGTAGAGCAGCCGCCCCACCGCCTCGACGCACCCCGCGAGGCCCGCGTCTCCCGCGCCCGCCTCGTCGATCGCCCGCAGCGCGTCCGTCGCCGCGTCGAACAGCCCGGGATGCGGGTCGTGGTCGCGCACCGCGTGATAGATCACGTCCAGCGCGCACATCGCCGCCAGGTGCGCATCCACCGACCGCCGGAGCCCGAAATACGTCTCCCGCAGGTCCCACTCGATGAGTTGCGCCAGATCCGCCGTCGGCTTGACGATCAGCACCGCCTCCCCGAGCGTCGCGAGTTCCAGACCCCCGCTGAACTTCGCCTTGGGCCGCTTGCTGCCCTTGGCCAGGCAGCGCACCGCGCCGTGACCGCGCGTGAACAGCGCCGCCGTCTGGGACGTCTCGGAGAAGTCCCACAGCCGCAGCACCAGCGCATCTTCTCGAACCATGGCCGCCACGACGCGATCGTACCGCCCGCCCGCCGCGCAACGCGTGCGCTCCCCGGTACACTTGCGCCGATGGCCGACCACGCCCCCACCAAGCCCGCGCGCATCATCGCCTTCATGAACCAGAAAGGCGGCGTCGGGAAGACCACCACCGCCGTCAACCTCGCCGCGGGCATCGCCCGCGCCGGGAAACGCACCCTCCTCATCGACCTCGACCCGCAGGCCCACGCCTCCCTCCATCTCGGGGTCGAGGCCGCCGAGCACGGCAAGTCGGTGTACGACGCGCTGCACGACCCCGAGCAGGCCGCCTCCGCCGTGGTCAGCGCCCGCGAGAACCTCGACGTCCTCCCCGCCGAGACCGATCTCGCCGCCGCCGAAGCGGAACTCGCCGCCGCGCCCGACCGCCAGCAGCGCCTCCAGACCGCGATCGCGCGGCTGCAGGCCGATCCCGCGTCCGCGTACGACTTCATCGTGATGGACTGCCCGCCCTCGCTCGGCCTGCTCACCCTCAACGGCCTCACCGCCGCCCGCGAGGTCATGATCCCCATGCAGGCCCACTTCCTCGCCCTCCAGGGCGTGGGCAAACTCCTCGAGACCGTCCGCCTCGTCGCGCAGCAACTCAACAGCAAACTCCGCATCAGCGGCGTCGTGCTCTGCATGCACGAAGAGGTCACCCGCCACTCCAAGGAAGTCGTCGCCGACCTCGACGCCTTCTTCGAGCAGGCCCGCGAGCAGGACGTGCCTTGGCGCTTCGCGCGCGTCTACCGCCCGCCCATCCGCCGCAACATCAAACTCGCCGAGTCGCCCTCCTTCGGGCAGACGATCTTCGAGTACGCGCCCGGCGCGCCCGGCGCGCAGGACTACGACGAACTCGCCCAGCGCATCGTCGCCGAGTGGGACGCGCTCCTCGCGAAGCGGGCAGCGCCCGACATCGTCGTCCGCCCGCAGGCCGCCTCCGCCACGACCGCATGATCGACCCGCGCCGCGCCACCGTGATCCTCCGCGCCGGCTTCGTCGTCTACGCGCTCACGCTCGTCACCCTCACCCACTGGCCGCGCCTCGAACTGCCCGTCGACGTCATCGAGCGACCCGACCTCGTCGCGCACCTGCTCGCGTTCGGCCTGCTCAACGCGCTGCTCATCGCCTGCGGGTTCTTCGGCCCGCGTCTCTCGCGGCGCAACATCACGG
>JBQLZI010000187.1:0-5704 GCA_052168195.1 Phycisphaerales bacterium | reverse complement strand
CCCCCGAGCTGCCGCCGGCGCGGACGAGCCGGCGTTTGCGCTCCAGTTCGTCGCGCAGTCCGGCGGCGCGTGCGTTGGCGGCGAGCGCGGCCGAGGATGCGCGTTCCTGCTCGGCACGCGCGAGCGCGAGGTCCGCCTCCGCGTGCCGCACGCCCAGCCGGGCGTCTTCGTCGATCATGCGCGCCACGACTTGCCCCTTCTCGACGCGTTCGCCCTCGAGGGCGAGCACCTCCGCGACGACCCCTTCCGCGAGGGCCTGCACCGACGTCGCGTAGGGCGCGGGTTCGATCCAGCCCGGCCCCTGCGCAACCACCGTGTCCGGCGCCTGAGCGTCGATCTCGCCGGCGTCCGCGCCCGCAGGCGGTGATTCCCTGAGCACCGCTGGGGCGACGCGCACTTCGAGCGCGGGCGTGAGCGCGTCGCGGGCCGCGTACGCGAGCAGCGCGAGCGCGACGAGCACAATCGCGCCGGGCACGCCGACACGCGTGATCCAGCGCCGCGGAGGCCTGGGCACAGCGGATCGCGCAGGACTCTGCTGCGCCGGAGTCTTATCGCGGCGCGTGAGCGCGGTGATATCCGTGGGCGGGGTGGTCATGGCGTGGCCTCCTGCGTCACTGGTGTCGGCGGGCCGAGCGCCGCGTCGACCTGAATGGACGCGAGCGCTTCGGCGCGGAGCGCGTCGAGCGTCGCGAGGCGAGTGTCGAACCGGCGCTTCAGCGATTCGAGGAGCAGCAGCGTGTCGACTTCACCCAACTCGGCGATGCGGAGCGCCTCGTCGTGCTGGCGGTCCGCGATCGGCGCAACGTCGCGCTCCAGCACGAGTCGCGCGGCCCGGGCGGCGCCGCGCTCCACGGTTGCCTCAGCGAGGTCGGCGTTGAGGCGTTCCAGCGTCGCCTCGTACGCGACGCGCGCGGCCTCTCGCTTCGAGCGGGCGACCTCGATACCCTGGATGTTGCGGTTCAGCAGCGGGATCGGCACGGAGAACCCGAGGATCACGCGATCGTTCCCGTCCTCGTACCCGACCCCCGGGCCGATCACGATGTCCGGATACTGCTTCCGCACTTCAAGGGCGAGCGCCCGTTCGGCCGCCGCGTGCTCGGCCTCCGCCACGAGCGCTTCGGGATGCCCGATCGAGGGCCATGCGTCGCCACCTACGCCGGGCGAATGCTCCGCCGCAGCGGCCGCCGGCACGAGGTCGACATCGAGTCGCTGATCGAGCCCGAGCAGGCGATGGATGCGCGCGCGCCAGCGGTCGACTTCCCCGGCGGTCTCGGCGCGCTGGGCCGCCCGGGTCGCGCGTTCGAGCGTGAACAGCCGCGCGTTCACCGGGGCGATCTCGCCCGCCTCTTCGATGGCGTTGACGGTCTCGACGAGCGATGTGAGTTCCTCCACGAAGTGTTCGAGCACGACCGCGCGGCGCGTCGCGATGGACCACTCCGTCCACGCCGCGCGCAACTCGACGCGGGTGCGCCATTCGTCGGCGTAGACCCTCAGAATCTCCGCCTCGTGGTCGGCGCCCGCGAGCGCACGCTCCGCCTCGAGCCGGCCGCTGACGGGGATCGTGAACCCGAGCACCGCGGCGCCCATCCAGCGGTCATCGACGTCGTCGATCACCCGCGCGATGTCGCCGCTGAGCACGGGGTCGGGGACAATCCCTGCGTGCTCCGCGGACGCGGCGGTCACGCCTGCGCGGGCGCGGGCGACGCGCAGGTCGGGGTTGTACGCGAGCGCCACGGCTTCCGCTTCGCGCAGCGACAGCCCGTCGTCGAGCGTGAACGGCGCAGCGGCATCGGCGCCGTTCAGTCGGGCCGCGGCGTCGAGAACCTCCGGCGCGGTCGGCGTCCGGGCGCTCCACGCAATGCGGTGCGCCCGCGCGTCGAGCGGCTCGGGTTGGTATGTCTGGCATCCGGCCAGCGTGCACGCGAACGTGAGTGTTCCCGCCGCGCGCCACGCCCCGGCGCGATTCGATCGCATGGGTGTGGTGGCTCCTGCTGGTAGTTTCCCGGCGCACCGAAGCGCGCGTACGACACCACCCCGCGAACCCGGTTGGCCGCGGGTGAACGCCGTGTGGGATTTACAGCAGGAGCCGCGTGGAGCGCAAGACCGCGACGACGTCGGGCGGTGGACCGGATTCCGGCCGACGTTGTGTGACCCCTTCGCTTCCCATCGCCACAGGAGGCGGGATAGGAAGCATCGCGGAAGGAACCGTGACGGCCTTGGCGGGCGACGCCTCACGCGACGGCGCGGGGCGCACCGCGCCGGTTTCAGCCGCGGCGGGAGGCAGGACGTCGACGCAGCAGTCCTCGCCGTCGGGCAACGGCGGGCACTCCTGATCGGTTGGTTCGCCGCAGCAGGAGTCGGCCTGCACGATGCCGCACACGTCTTCGACGAGGGAGACGCACACCATTCGCGAGCCGCCGCCGAACGCGGCGTGGCACGCGAGCGCGAAGCCAACCCAGATGGCGAGGGCCGCTCGGTTCACGGCTTCAGTGTAGCGGGAGGAGCGGCGGTACGGAAGACACGAAGCGCATTGCGAGGTTCCCGGACCAAGAGTTGGGCTCGCGCCCTGGTGAATGCAGTCATGGGGCGGTCGCCGGTTCCGGCGTGCTCACTCACCGTTCTTGGCCGCCGCGAGGATGCGATTGGCCATCCGGCCGGTGCGCGTGCGGAACATCTCGACATCGGTGTCGGTCAGCGGCGGGCGGTGCTCTTCCACGGTCTCGAGAAAGAGCCGGAGCCACGCCGAGAAGTGTTCACGGCCGAGGTTCGGGATCGCCAGGTGCGCCTCGAGCGGGCGACCGGAATACCCGCCGTCGCGGAGCAGGGCGGCGCCCCAGAACGCGCGGATCCGCGCAAGGTGGTCGTCCCAGTCGTCCACATGGGCCTCGAACACCGGGCCGAGCGTCGGATCTTTCCGGCAGGCGGCGTAGAAGCGCTCCACGATGCTCGCGATCACCTCCGGAGTGATGCGCTGCGCCTCACTGGTCGAAGCGCTGGCGGCCAGGGGCAGCCGGATGTCCGCGGTGTCGCGGTCGTTCTCCATGCGGCATCGTATGACTCGCGCCGACTCATCGTTCGGAGTCGATGCCCGCGTCTGGGGATTCCGCCATGCTCCACATCACGCGGAAGACCTCGATCGTGCGCGACGTTTCGGACGACACCACAAGGAACACGGCGTTTCCACGCTCGACGACGCAGAGCCCTTCCGGCGCCACGCCCGAACCGGGCTGGCCGATGGACCGGAACCATCCCAGGAACGCCGACGCCTCCGGGACGGTGACGTCGTACGCGACAACGCCGTCGGCCCGTTCCAGGCCGATGAACGCGACGGTCCGCCCATCGAGGTTCGCGAGCGCGACGCCTTCGGGCTCCGGCCCGCGGTTGTCGGAACGCCCGTCGAACGAGGCGGGATCGGATTCCGCGTTGAAATGCGCGGCGTCGATCTCGGCGGTGACGCGTTCGAAGTCGGACCCGGAATCGAAGACCATCACGCCGGTCTCGGCATCCCAGATGCTGAACGACCGTGCGCCGTACATGAACACCCGGTCAATGTCCCCGTCGCCGTCGAGGTCGCCGTCGACGCTGGAGATCTGGAGTCGCCCGAGGGCGGCGTCGTCCGAGGCGTTCCCTTCGTAATACGCATCGAGCGACGTGAGGTACGAGGCATCGAGAAGCCCGGACGTGGCTGCGTCCGCGAAACGGATTTCCTCGCCGCGCGGATCGCCCTCGTTGATCGTGATGAGGAAACGCCGCCCCCCTGCGTTGTAAGACGCGATGGAGTCGGGCATGAGCAGGCCGTGCACACGATCGTCTACCGACGCCGCGCCGTCCCGATCGGACGCGTCGATGCGCTGCTCGATGGATCCCAGCGCGCGGACTTCGGTGAACCGCATGGAGGCGAAGTCGAAGCGCGCAAGCGCGTTGTTTTCCTGCAGGGATATCCAGGCTCCGTGTGCATCGGGCGCGATGTACTCCGGCTCGAGCCAGTGCGCCGGGTCGGGTTCGCCCACTGGGCAGCGCCGAACGCCGTCGAGCGTGCCGCCGGACCCGAGGAATTCGTGGAATGTGACCGAGACGGACCGCGCGTCGGCAAGATCGAACGCCGACGAGACGGTGGAGAGATCGATGTACGTCACGCCTCCGTGCGCATCGGACGTGTCGGTCGCCTCGCCCTCGTCGGCGATGAGCGCCGCGTCGCCGTCGAGCGCGAAGCAGACCATGTCGGGGTGGAAGCCGGTTTGAAGCACCGTCAGCACGCTCTTGGTGGTTGTGCTGAAAATGACCGCGGCCCCCCTGCGGCGGGTGTTGTCGGCGGGGATCACCGTCGCAACGCCGAAGCCACGCCTGCGAGGGTCGACGGCGACGCTAGACACGCCGAGAACCTGATCGAACGTCCCGGAGAGATCGATGCGGCCCGCGGGCGTGATGGTCCCGTCCGCGGCGAGGTCAAAGACGCTCACGCCGGTGTCGCCCGCGGTGAAGAGTCGCGACGAACGCGGATCGAACGCGGTGATCTCGGCGCCGTCCGGCGAGGACACCCAGGACACCCGCTCCAGCGAGATCGTGAGGGCGTCGCCCGCGCCCGCCGCGCCGACGCCGATCGCCACCGCGAGGACTCGTGCCGCGTCTGGGCCCATGCCGCGGAGCGTAGGAAGAGATGGCGGACAGGGTCGCGCAAGGGATTGTGAAGAAGGGACAAACGCCCGCCGCCGGAAGCCCGTGGGCGGCTTGTCGCCGCCCCGGTGTCACATTATTGTGGCAACATGAAGAACGACGCCGCCGCCCAGTTGTCCGCGCTCCTCAAGAAACTTCAAAAGGAGCGCGAGGAGCACCTCGCCGCGATCGAGGACATCGACACCACGCTCGCGGCCTTCGGGCTCGACCCCGAGGGAGGCGCCCCCCGGACCGGCAAGCGACGCGGCCCCGGCCGCCCGCGCGGCTCGTCGAAGAAGGCATCCAAGAAGGCCTCGAAGCGTCGCGGGAAGAAGAAGACCCGCGGCCTGAAAAAAGGCGGCTCCAGGGTCCAGGGCGTGAAGCAGACGCTTGAAGAGTCGCTGACGGCCTCGCCGCAGACCCCCGCTGAACTCCAGGAGAAGGTCAGCCGGAAACTGGGCCACGAGGTCAGCGTCGCGACCCAACTCCATATGCTCAAACGGGATGGGAAAGCCAAGACCGTCGGTCGCGGCCAGTGGGTCAAGGCCTGACCCTCCCTCGCCGGAGGCGTTCGGCGACCTGATATGTCGCGATTTCGTGCTTGGCCTTTTTCGAGCCGTCCGGTATCTTGGAGCGGCCGATAAGGGCCACCCACGTTGGGGAACGTGGGACAGAACACGTCACCGCGTCCGCAGTTCCGCGGCGCGACATCAGGAGGAAGTGATCCATGAACAAGGCAATGTTTGCGGGCGCCGCTGCGCTCGCGTTGGCTGGCTCCGCGCTCGCGCAGGGTCGTATGTTCGCGGTCGACAGCGCCCGCAACTTCTACGACATCGACATGATGACGGGCGCCCGCACGCTGATCGGGCAGATCTCCTCGAACGCCGGCACCACCGCCGGCCTCGCGTACGACTTCTCGTCCGGCACGATGTACCTCACCTCGACGGGCAACGACGCGCTGTACACGCTCAACCTGACCACCCTCGAAGCCACCCTCGTCGGCGCGTACGGCGACTCGGGCATCGTCATGCACGGCCTCGAGTGGGACTCC
>JBQLZI010000186.1:0-5709 GCA_052168195.1 Phycisphaerales bacterium | reverse complement strand
GCCAAGCGCATCGAGGAGGCCCGCGCCCTGGGCGACCTCAAGGAGAACGGCGACTACCACGCCGCCCGCGAGGATCAGGCCATGAACGAAGCGGAGATCCGCCGTATCGAGGAACGCCTCTCCAACGCCAAGGTCGTCGACAAGGACAAGCAGGAAGGCCTCGCCGACATCGTCTTCATCGGGTCCACCGTCCGCCTCAAGGACCTCGATCGCGGCGACGACGACCTCTACAAACTCGTGGGAGAGCCCTCGGGCGACCTCACCCTCGACTTCGTCGAGGTCTCCGTCACCAGCCCCATGGGCGAAGCCCTCATGAAGACCCGCGTCGGCGACGTCGTCCGCGTCGACGCCCCCAAGGGCGTCAAACGCTTCGAGGTCCTCGAAATCATCGCGTGATCCGCTCGGCCCCGCCCAGGTACGGACGCAGTGGGGGCGGGATCACGATCGACCCGTCCTCCTGCTGATGGTTCTCCACCAGCGGAATGAGGATCCGCGGGCTCGCCAGCACCGTGTTGTTCAGCGAATGCGCCACCACCGGCTTGCCGTCCGCCCCGCGGACACGCAGGTTCAGGCGGCGGCACTGGTAGTCGTAGAGCCGCGAGGCGCTGTGCGTCTCCGCGTACGCGCCGGGGTTCCGCTCGTCGCCGCCCGACTCAACCCGCGCCGGCATCCACGACTCGATGTCGATCATGTCCGCGTTCTTGACGCCGAGGTCCCCCGTGCAGCACTGGAGCAGCCGGTACGGCAGGTGCAGCGACTGCAGGATCTGCTCGACGAACTCGATCATCCGCCGATGCCACGCCCGGCTCTCCGCCTCGTCAGGGCGGCAGATCACGACCTGCTCGCACTTGTCGAACTGGTGCACGCGGTACAGCCCCGCCGTGTCGCGCCCCGCCGCGCCCGCCTCGCGCCGGAAGCACGTGGACACCGTCGTGTACTTCAGCGGCAGCGACGCCTCGTCCAGAATCTCGTCCTGGTGGATCGCCATCAGCGAGACCTCGCCCGTGCCCGTCAGGAAGAGTTCCTGCCCCCCGCGCTCCTGCTCGTCGAGCCGGTACACCTGCTCACGGCCCGCGGGGAAGAACCCCGTGCCGATCAGCGCCTCCTCGCGTGCAAGCACGGGAACGCTCACCGGCGTGAACCCGTGGTTCATCGCCATGAAGTCCATGGCGTAGCGCAGCACCGAGAAGTGCAGCCGCGCGCCCCACCCCGTCAGCAGGTACGACCGCGAGCCCGCGATCTTCACCCCGCGCTCGAAGTCGACCATGCGGTGCATGGCCATCAGTTCCATGTGGTTCCGCGGCCTGAACCCGCGCTGAGACTCGAACGACTCCGTCGCGTCGAACGCCGGCAGCCCGTCCTTCGCGGGCGGATTCCACGTCCGGATCTGCACGTTGTCCTCGGCGCCCTTGCCCTCGGGCACGTCCGCGTCCGGCGGCTGGGGAACCTCCAGCAGCAAACGCTCGAGTTCCGGCGCGACGGCCTGGATGATCAGGTCCAGATCCTGAATCTTTGTCTTCAGGGCCGCGGGACGCTCGCGCAGCGTCGCGACCTCGCGCTCGATCTCCGCCTTCCGCGCCTCGTCGGCCTTCTTCGACTCGCCCATGAGTTGGCCGATCTTCGGGCCCGCCTCCTTCGCGAGCCGGTTCTGCTCGGCGCGCAGGGATTCCTGCTCGGCGAGGGCCTCGCGCCGCCGCTTGTCGAGGTCGAGGATGCGGTCGATGTCGACGCGCACGCCCTTCTTGCGGGCGCCGTCCTTGAAGCGGCCGGGATTCTCACGCAGCAGTCGGAGGTCGATCATCGCCGGATGGTAGTGAGGACGCCCGAGGGGGCAAGGCAGCCGGCGGCTCCGCGGCGTCGTCCGCGCACGAGAAAGGCCCGCGAGGAGCGAACCCCGCGGGCCTGGTGCGTTCATGGAATCAACGGTCGCCCGATCAGTCCGCCGAGGCGAACGTCTGCGCCGAGCGGCCGAAGTTGCTGAAGATGATGTTGAGGTCCTGGAAGTTCACGACGCCGTCGCTGTTGGCGTCCGCGGTGAAGTCCATCTTGCCGAAGGACGAGAGGACCGCGTTGACGTCGGCCATGTCGACCACGCCGTCGACGTTCACGTCGCCGGGCATGACCGCGAGGCCCACGCCGCCGCCGCCGAGCTGCTCGACGGGCTGCTGGCTCCACGCGAGACCGAACTCGGTGTCGGCCGCGAAGAGACGCAGGAAGCGGTCGTACTTGCGCTCTTCCCACTCGACGCGCATCACGTAGCGGCCGGTGGTCGGCATGCCGCCGGGGCCCTGCTCAACCGCGGCGTTGAGGTAGATGAGTTCCGTGGTGTCCCACTCGGTCGCGGAGCGGCCGACCTGGGCCTGCGCGTTGCCCGACGAGTCGGACGTGAACAGGAGGAGGTTGATGTCCTCGAGCTCCAACTGGGTTTCCGCGTCACGGATCTCCAGCGGGAGCGTCTCGCCCGCGGCGACGTTCGGCCAGTTGATCTCCTGCGTGCGGTTGAACACCATGGTCACGGAGAACGTGTCGCCGGCTTGGATGATCGACGTGATGACGTAGTCGATATACCCGAGGCCCAGGCGGGCGATGTCCCAGCCGATCGACTGGACGGGGATCGCGCTGCCGATCGGGCGCGTCATCGGGTTCTCGAAGTCGTTCTGCGACGGGGGACGCAGCACGCGGATCGGCCAATCCGGAGGCACGACACCGGGGTTGCCGATGTTCGGCGGACGGTTCGGGCCGTTGAGGTCCGGGTCCATGCCGCCCAGGGGAGGCGTGCCGCCGCCAAAGAACCCGCCGCCGCGCGGCGCGCCCAGGCCGAGGCTCGGGGGGATGCGCACGTACGGGATCGAACGATCCGTGGTCGGAACGTCCATCGTGGCGAGCTGGAGAAGGTCGCCGCTGTTGTCGTCCTCGTTGCGACCCTGGAAGTTCTCGTGCAGCGCGTTGGCGTCGAGCAGGCCGGCGCCGACGGAGGTGTCGAGCGACTGCTGCGTCGTGTCCGCGTCGAAGGGCTGGCAGTTGCCGAAGCCCGGCGCGTTCTGCTGGTCGTTGCCCTGGTAGAAGTTGGACTGGTTCGTCCAGCAGCCCACGTCCGCCACGAGGCGCGACGCGGAGTTCATGACCAGCGCGCGGGTCGAGAGCGCCGGAACCCGCTCGAGGCGGAAGATGCCGGGGCGCGCCGCGCGGAGTTGCTTGTACGCGTCCTGCATCAGCGCGATGGCGCCCGCGACGTAGCCCGCCGCGTACCGCGTGCTCTTGGCCGTGTCCTCGGGCGGCATGTCGCCGGGACCGGCGCCGACGTCCGGCAGGAGAAGACAGATGTTGGGGTCGCGGGTGTACGCGTTCGCGCCATCCGGGGACGGGATGCGGAGTTTCGTCGCCGGGGCGACGACCGCCGGGCCCACGCGGGCGCCGGGGATCTCCTGGAAGCCCGTCGGCTCGTTCGGATCGAACTGCGCGTAGTTACGCGCCGACAGCGTGCCGCGGCCGCTCTCGTACCAGTTGCCGATGTACTCGCGGACGCAGTTGCCGTTGTCGTTGGTCGCGCCGGCGGGCAGGTCGTTGCCGCCCACGCCCATCACGTTGTACCCCGACGCCGGCGCGTACGCCGTCCGGGTGAAGATGAACTGCTGGCGGTCTTCCTGCGGCACGGGCGCGTCGGCGTCGTCGCCCATCGGCGCGAGCACCGTCACGTCGAACGTGTGAACGATGCCGTCCGCGACGCGGGGGATGAAGCCCTCGCCCGAAATGTCGCCGCCTTCCGCGATGTCCGCGACGATGACGTCGGCGACCACAACGTCGGGCTGGCCGTCGTTGTTGGTGTCGGGGTACGCCGACGCGAACTGCTCGGCGGTGTCGATGTCGGCCATGATGAGCATGGCCCGCGCGAAGCCGTTCAGCTCCGTCTCGAACTGCGGGGATTCCTGCATACCCGAAATGCCGGCCGCGACCGAAGCCACGATCGCCCGCGCGCTCGGGGCAAGGCCCTGCGCGGTGTCGGTCATGGTCGATCCGGGAGGCGCCTGCCCGGCGGAACTGCCGGGGTTCTTGAGGTCGTCGTCGCCGTTGGCCAGCGCCGTCGCGAGCACGCCGTTGGCCTGACGCTGCAGCGCGAGTTCGGCGGTGCTGGGGGTCCCGTCCGCGGAACGGCCGTCCGCGTAGTTGCCCGCGATGATGCCCACAATGACGCGAGAACGCCCGTCGGCTCCGCGGAACGCGACGTGATCGTCCTGCGTGTCGGGCTCGCCATCGAACCGGACGGTCGGCAGCAGACCGGTGATCACGCCGATCACCGAACGCTCGCCGGTGATCATCGTGCCCTGACCCAGGATCGAGTCGAGCACCGGGCCCTCGCCGATGTACCAGGGGCACACGGGCCGCACGATCGGGCCGCCGCGGCACACGAAGATCGTGCCCTCGCCCACGGCCTGCGCCGGAGACGAAAGGCCCGCGATCGCCACTGCGCCCACCGCGCCCGTCAACGCACGCACCAAGGCCTTGCGGCCTGGCGCGGACTTCATCAAGTGCTTCATCATCATCGAACTGTTCCCCTTCGCAAACGTGGGGCAACCCCCGTGATGCCCGACGGTCCGGTTCCCGCCGAGCGACAAATGCATTCCCAGACGGCCCGCCGGCCCGATCACGCAAGACCGGCTCGACGAGACGACAACAGCCTACGGAGCGGGTACGGCAACCCCGATCGGCAGCGTGGACAGAGCATAGCAGACTCTCCGTCCCCCGCTGACGGGGATTCCGGCCGCATCCGAGTGCGCACAGAAGATACGGCTGGCAGGTTCAGCGGTTCCTCCGCGCGGTCCCCGCCCGCGCCACCTTTTTCGGACCACCCCCCTACCCCATCTCCCCACAGACCCACAATTCAGGGGACGGCGGACCCCGCACACCGACACAGAAATTCAGCGATTCCGACGACACCGACTCAGCGACGGCCTTGCGTCGGCGCGATCGCGGATTCGATCTCCTCCCACGCGATCACCTTGAAGTTCTGCCGCGCACCCGCGTTGTCGTCGTCCTGCACGATCAGCACGCCGCGAGGGAACCGCGCTCCAAGGTTCACCGCGGTCGCCTCGATCCCGTCCGTCCCGCTGACGCCGTCGACGGCGCCGTGCCCCCCGACCGTGAACGATCCCAGGTACCGGTTCGGCGGGTCCGCGTCGAACACCGCGAACGTGCTGTCCCCCTGATTCGCCGCCACCAGATACCCCGCGCCGTCTTCGCCCCTGTAGATCGTCAGCCCCTCAACGTCCGCCGCGAGCGCGTCGCGCCCGACCTGCGCCACCAGCGTCCGCGGCCCCGATTCGCTCGCGCTCAGTTCCTCGTGCTGTCGCCGTTCCCCGGAGAGCAGCCACCGCGGCTCCGCCTCGTACCGCCAGATGCCCAGATCTTCCTCCGCGACGTACAGCGCGTTGGTCTTCGGGTCCGCGACCATCCCCTCCGCGTGCCCGCCCACGCTGAAGCGGCGCACCAGCGTCGCGTCAATCCGGGCGCCGTTCGCGGTCAGGCGCAGCTGATGAATCTCGTCCGCGGTCGTGCTCACGAACACGTACACATGCCCCGATCGCGCGCTGCGCATCGCGCAGAGCCCGTACACCGTGCCCCCGTCGATCGCAAGCGCCCGCGCGTCCGCCCGCGTAAACCCGTCCTCCCCGATGGTGAACACCGCCACGCGGTTGCCCTGCCGCTCCGTGC
>JBQLZI010000185.1:0-5718 GCA_052168195.1 Phycisphaerales bacterium | reverse complement strand
CCGAACCCGGCGGGCTCGGCCTCGTAGAACACCCCTCGGCGCGCCCACGCCGTGGTCGTCCACGGCCCGGGCGTGACGCCGCCGAGCGAAGAACCGTCTCCCTGTCCGAACCGCGAGTATCCCCAGTGTGAGCGTGGCCGCCGGGACACAACCCGCCTCTCCCGCACCCGCCGCAGGCGGCCCGCACGCCGCGCGCGCCGGCGCCGTCTGGCGCCAGCCCGCAACGCTCCTCGCCGGAGGGCTCTTCCTCGCCGGGCTCGTCGGGCTCTTCTACTTCTGGTTCCTCCGCCAGCACCGCTTCGCGATGAACGCGCCCGCGGACTGGTCCCACGCCTACCTCGTCCCCCTCATCAGCGCGTACCTGATCTACCGCCGACGCCACGAACTCGCGGCCGTCCCGCCAAGACCCTTCTGGCCCGGGCTGCTCGTCATGCTCGCGGGCGTCTGCACCTTCGCGTACTTCACCCTCACCCGCGCGCCGGGCGTGCACATGGGTCAGGGCGTCGCGATCATCGCCACCATCCTCGGCGGCGTGATGCTCGTGCTCGGGCCGCGCCTCCTCCAGGGGCTCTTCCTCCCGATCGCGTTCCTCGTCTTCGGCATCACCGTGTCCGAAGCGATCATGAACGTCATCACCTGGCGCCTCCAGGGATGGGCCGCGGTCGGCTCCTACATCATGCTCAACGCCCTCACGGTCCAGACCGACCTCGCGGGCAACACCCTGACGATCTACCACAACGGGAACGAGATCCCGCTGAACGTCGCCGAGGCGTGCTCGGGCATGCGCATGCTCGTCGCGTTCCTCGCGCTCGCGGTCGCCGTCGCGCTCGTCGGCTGCCCCAAGTGGTGGCAGCGGATCGCGCTGGTGCTGCTCGCCGGCCCCGTCGCGGTGTTCACCAACGTGCTCCGCGTCGCGTTCCTGGGGATCGCGGCGCTCGTGAACCCCGAACTCTCCGCGGGCGAGGCCCACACCCTCATCGGCACCCTCTGGCTCGTGCCCGCGTTCGCCCTCTTCATGGGCGTCGTCTGGGTGCTGCGCAACCTCATCCGGGATGCCAAGCCCGCAAGCAAGCAGGGAGCCGCGGCATGACGCGCACGCTCGTCAAATCCCCCGCGTTCCTCGCCGCGATGGGCGTCCTCGTCCTCGGCGCCGTCGCGCTGCAGGTCTCCGTCGCGCGCATGCAGGTCGTCCTCCAGAAACTCCCGATCTATCCCGAAGGCGACCTGCCCTTCCGCACCATCAGCCCCTCGGTTCCCGGCTGGGAGCGCGTCGGGCAGGACGTCGTCCTCTCCAAAGAAGTCATCGAGGAACTCGGCACCGAGAACTACCTCTCGCGCATCTACCGCGGCGAGCACGACGGCGAGCCCTCCCTTATCGAACTCCATCTCGCGTACTACACCGGCATGATCGACCCCGTCCCCCACGTGCCCGAGCGCTGCTTCGTCGGCGGCGGCATGGTGCAGGCCGGGCAGTCACGCGTCGTCGATCTCCCCCTCGACATGGACCGCTACAGCGTCGACCCGTACCTCGACCCGGAGAAGTACGGCCCCATCTACACCGCCGCCACCGAGAACTTCCAGACCGTGCGCATGCCCTTCGACGTCGAGCGCCTCAAACTCCGCGTCACGCCCTTCCTCGACCAGCGCACCGACCGCACCGTCTACGCGGGCTACTTCTTCCTCGCCAACGGCGGCTGGGCCGCCTCGGCCAACGATGTGCGCGGCCTCGCGTTCGATCTCCAGAACGACTACGCCTACTACGCCAAGGTCCAGTTCACGTCGTGGGACGTCGAGTCCCCCGAAGAACTCGGCGCCGTCGCCGCGGACCTACTCGACGAACTCCTCCCCGAGATCATGCGCCGCGTTCCCGACTGGATCGAGGTTATGGAAGGCCGCTATCCACCCGATAACCCCGCCATGGCGCGCGCCGCTCGGGGCTGATCCTCCCGACTGACCCCTCCGACCGACCCCCAACGACCCGGAATCCACGCCCGATGGCAGCCAAGGTCAACGTCAAGTTCGTCGTCATTCTCTCCGCCGTCCTGCTCCTCCTCGCGGGCGGCGTCGGGTTCCTCGGCGTGACTGTCCTGCTCAAATCCGCCGAGGACAACGTCCGTCGCGGCGACGAGTTGTACGCCCAGGGCGAATACCTCGAAGCGGCCAAGGCCTACGGCAAGGCCGTCAACAAGGAAACCTACAACGCCGCGTACCTGCGCAAGTGGCTCGACGCCGTCGAACACTCGATCCCCGAGACCGACGTCGAGTACCGCTCGATGTACCGCGACCAGTACCTCGGCGCGCTCCGCCAGCTCGCCGTCGTCGAGAGCAGCAACCCGCAGACCCAGGCCGACCTGCTCGAAGCCCTCTTCCGCCAGTACAAACTCTCGGGCACCAGCGCCGAGGGCTGGGGCGCCTTCGCCGAGAGCGTCACCAACTCGCTCGACGGCCTCGACATGACCCAGCCCGAAGCCCAGCGCCTCCTGCGCTTCCGCGGGCTCGCCAGCGTCTTCCGGTTCCGCACCCTCGAGACCGTCAACCAGATCGAACGCGCCCGCGCCGAAGACGACCTCGTCAAGGCCCTCGCCGCCGACCCCACCGACATCGAGGCCGAACTCGGCCGGCTCGAACTCATGACCGCCAGCGCGATGGAACTCTTCCGCAGCGGCCGCGGGCAGGAGGCCGCCGCCCGCTGGAACGAGGCCGACGCCGCCGTCAACCGGCTCGTGCAGCGTTTCCCGAACTCCCCGCGCGTGCTCCTGCGCCGCGCGCTCATGAACGCCGAGCGCGACGTGCAACTCGCGACCAACCAGAGCGACGAGGAGCCCATCGCCGAAGCGCTCCGCGCCGACCTCACCCGCGCGCTCAACGCCGCCGCGTCCGCCCCCGACGAGGTCATCGACGAGCAGTTCGTCTCGCAACTTTCCCGCGCGATCTCCGTCGCCGGCAGCCGCGACCTCCGCGAACGCTGGCTCGACGTGCTCGAGGCCCTCCGCGAGCGCCTGCCCGAGGATCCCAACCTCCTCCTGGAGCAGGGCAAAGCCCTCGCCGCCCTCGGCAACCACGAAGAAGCCATCCAGCGCTACGAGACCGTCGCGACGATGCCCGACGTGCCCGTCAGTCTCGACGGCCTCATCCTCCGCCAACTCCGCACCGAGGCCCGCCGCCTTCAGGTCGAGTCCGGGCTCGCACTCTGGAACGCCGCCGAAGGCGCCGACCGCGACGCCGCCATGGCCCGCGTCCGCGGTTTCCGTGACGCCCTCGCCGCCCGCGTCCCCGCCGACAGCCCGGCGCTCCTCCGCGCCGAATCGCAGATCGCCTTCGCCGAGCGCCGCCTCGACGACGCCGTCACCTCGCTCACCGCGCTGCGCAACGCGACCAACGGCGACGACAGCGAAGTCCTCGTCATGCTCGGCCGCGCCCTCGCCGCCCAGCAGAAGTACGGCGCCGCCGCCGAGCAGTTCCGCCGCGTCTACGACCGCGACCCGCGCAACCTCGTCGCGCTCCTCGCGCTCATCGACCTCGAACTCAATTCCGGCAACCGCGCGGTCGCGCGCGAACTGCTCGAAGAGGCCAAGCGTCTCGCCCCCGACGACCCGATCGTCCAGCGCACCGACCAGTTCTTCAACATCTCCCAGCAGGGCGTCGCCTCCGAAGACGACCCCGTGATGCGCGTCCTCAACGCGTCGCTCACGCTCCGCACTCGCCCCGTGCCCGACTACGCCCAGGCCATCTCGCTCGTCGAGCAGGCGATGCTCGAGCATTCGAACGACGTGCGCCTCGCGCTCGAGCGCGTCACCCTCGCCAGCCAGGCCGAGGGCCGCGAAGCCGCCGCCGCCCAGGTGCAGCGCATGCTCCAGCGCTTCCCCGACGACCCGCGCCTCAACCAGTTCGCCGTCATCAGCCAGTACGACGACCCCGTCGAGGCGCAGCTCGCCGCGATCGAGCAGTCCGACGCGCCCGATCTGCGCAAGCACCTCGCCCGCGCGTCGCTCTTCTTCCAGAACAACCGCCCCGAGCAGGGCGACGCCGAACTCGCCAAGGCCCGCGCCATCGCGCCCGACGACCCGAACCTCGTCGAACTCGAGTTCGCCCGCGCCCTCGAACGCCAGGAATACACAGACGCGCAGCGTCTCGCGCAGCGCGCCGCCTCCCTCGACCTCGACGGCGTGAGCGGCCAGCTCTACCAGGCCCGCCTCGAACTCGCGCAGGGCAAGTTCGACTCCGCCGCCGCAACACTCGACCGCGTCACCCGCGAGGACGAATGGAACGTCCCCGCGTGGCGCTTCCTCGGCTCGGCGCAACTCGCCGCAGGCCGCATCGACGACGCCCTCCGCGCCTTCGACCGCGCCCTCAAGATCAAGCCCGACGACATGCCCACGGTCAACGCGTACATCAACGCGCTCGTGTCCGTGCGCCGCGGGCCCGAGGCCCTCGCCCTCGCGCGCCGCGCGAGCCAGCTCGCCACGGCCGACGCCGGCGTCCGGTCCGCGCGCCTGCAACTCGAAGAAGACCTCGGCGATTCGCGCTACGCCATCTCCGAACGCATGCGCATGCGATCGGTCGATCCCACGAACCGCGCGAACAACCTCGCGCTCGCGCAACTCTTCATCCGCGTGGGCCGCCTCGCCGAGGCCGAGGAGATCCTCCAGGCCGCCTCCGAGACGGGAACCCCCGACCTCGCCGCGGCGCTGATCGAGGCCCGCCTCCGCGCCGCCCAGGGCCGCCTTGACGACGCCGTGGCGCGCATGGAGCGCGAGATCCAGCGTCTCCCCGAAGAACGCCGAGGCGACGGCTACGTTGTCCTCGCCGACCTTCTCATCGAATACCAGCGCCCCGACGACGCCGTCGCCATCCTCGAGCGCGCCCGCGGCTCGCAGAGCGAGGGCATGCCCGTCGACCGCAAACTCGGCGACCTCGCGTTCAGCGTCGGCGACTTCGAGCGCGCCATCACCTCCTACAAGGCCGTTGTCGAGGGCGGCGGCGATTCCAACGCCGTCGTCGCGAAGCGCCTCGCCGAGGCCCAGATCCGCATCGGGCGCCTCGATCAGGCCGAGCAGACCCTCACCTCGATCGAAGCCGACGACGGCGAAGACTCCCAGACGCTGCTCCTGCGCTCGCAGATCGCGCAGGACCGCCAGAACATGCTCGAGGCCCGCCGCCTGCTCGATCGCGCCATCGAGATCGACCCGCGCAACCACCTCGCCTTCATCCGCCGCGCCCAACTCGGCTTCTCCGACGACAGCCAGTTCGCCGCCGTCCTCCGCGACCTCCGCCAGGCTGCGCAACTCCAGCCCGACAACATCACCGTCCGCCAGATGCTCTCCCAGTTGTTCATCCGGCGCGGCCGCGTGAACGAGGCCATCGACGAACTCGCCCAGGCCGTCCGCTCGCGCCCCGAGAACGACGCCCTCCGCTACGAGTAGGTCCGCATGCTGGGCGAGCACGGCACGACGGATCAGGTCCTCGCCGCCATCCAGCAGGCCGTCGCCGAGCGAGGCCAGGACGCGCCCCAGTGGCTCACCCTCGCGGGCGACACGCTGTCGGCCAACGGCGACTCCGGCCGCGCCCTCACCATGTACGAGCGCGCCCACGAGGTCGCGCAGTCCCCGCAGACGCTCGTCCGCCTCGTGCAGGCGTACCTCTCGGCCAACCCGCCGCGCACCCAACTCGCGTCGCAGGCGCTCGCGGGCTTCAACGCCGCCGACGCCGACCAGCAGT
>JBQLZI010000184.1:0-5739 GCA_052168195.1 Phycisphaerales bacterium | reverse complement strand
TGGATTCGGGCGACCGCGTGCTGCCCCGCGAGCCGGGCGCGGGCGAGATCACGTCGAACCAGATCCCCGAAGAGGCGCTGGCCGCACTCGCAGAGAAGGCGAAGGAGCTCGGCGTGCCCGCCGGCGGCGGCCGCGGCATGATGCGCGGCGGGGCTCGTCCCGCGGGCATGAACGCCCAGAACGCCGGCCCCGGCGCCGACAAGGGCGCGGACAAGAAGGACGACGCCGACGACAAGGCCTCGGCGCCCGCGACCGCGCAGGACGACACGGCCAAGCCCTCGGCCGAAGCGGACGAAGCGGTCCCGACCGAGACCCGCGCAGCGGCGCCGACCAAGGACTGACCTCACGCTCAGCGAACCGCCACTTCGACGCCGCCATCGGCGGTTCGGCGAAGTTCGATCACGCATCCCGATCCGCTGGTGATCCACGGGAGCTCGCGCGCCTCAAGCACACGCGTCGACCCCATGTGGGACACGATGATCGCTTCAACCGCTACATCGCCTGAGACGCGCGGCGAAACGATCACGTCGTAAGGCAGCGACCCTACTTTCTCCCTCGTGAACGGGAGTGCGCTGATCGAGCTTGCCACAAACAGCGAATGCGTGGAAGTCGGAGGAAGCCCAGTGGAATTCCGAGCGATCACCACGATCCAAGGCTCGATGGAGAGCAGGATGCGCGGATGAGCCGCCGGCTCGGGGTTGGGCCCCACCTGTATGACGGTCCCGTCGCGGTTCGTCGCAAGAACTTCTCCGCTCGGACTCACGGTCGCGGAGAAGAACTCCTGTTCGCCCGCGCCGAGCTGTCGGCGCTGTTCGTCAAGGTCTCGGGCGGATCGGATGGGGAAGTCCGCCTGCGCGCAGATCTCGTCGACTGTTAACGCGATCAACCGAAGATCCTCGAACCGACCATCCGGAAACGGACCGGCCACAAACTCCGTTCGCACCGCGAACACACGCTCCTGAACAAGCGCATGCCCGCGTAGCGGCTCGCATCCGACGCTGATGGGATTCTCGAACTCGATCGGATACGAACGGTCGAGACACCCTGAGAGAGGTGCCATCGTCGCTGCCAAGACTATGCCAATCACGAACCGTCGCACGCTCAGCCCGCCGTGGCGGGACGGCTGACGGACGTCGACGCGCCCATCGCGTACTTGCGGCTGGGGCGGCCGGCGGCGTCGGTGTCGAGCCGCTCGCCCGCGTCCTCGGCGAAGGTCTCGCCGAAACGCACGAGGCGGAACGAGTTGCCGATGACGAACACGTCGCCCACGAGGTGGTAGATCACGGCGAAGCCGATCGCGACGAAGCCGGTCGCGGCGAGCACGAGGCCGATGAGCGCGATGACGAACGACGCGACGATGTTCTGCATGATCACGCCGCGGGTGCGCCGCGCGAGTTCGATGAGGAACGGCACGCGGAGCAGGTCGTCGTTCATGAGCGCCACGCCCGCGGAGTTGGTGGCGATGTCCGAGCCCGAAAGCCCCATCGCGACGCCGACGTCGGATGTGGCCAGGGAGGGGCCGTCGTTGATGCCGTCGCCGACCATCAGCACGCGTCGCCCGCGGTTGCGCATGTCGACGATGAGGTCGTGCTTCTCTTCGGGGAGGCACTCGGCCTCGACGCGGTCGACGCCGACGGCCTGGCCGACGCGCTTGGCGACGCCGAAGCGGTCGCCCGTGAACACCGCGACGGTCTTGACGCCCAGGTCGCGGAGGCGGCCGATGACGTCTTTGGCGTTGTGGCGGATCTTGTCCTCGAGGCCCACGGCGCCGAGGTACTTCCCGTCGCGCATGACGTGCACGCCCGACATGCCCTCGATCTTGGCTTCGACGGCCTCGATCTCGGCGCGGGAGGCGGGCTTGAGTTCGATGAGCCAGGCGCCGCGGCCGGCGAGGAGTTCCTCGCCGTCAACCATGGCCCGCACGCCGCGGCCGTGGACTTCTTCGTACCTGTCGATGACCGCGGGAGTGATGCGGGCGCGGGTGGCGGTTTCCAAGATCGACTTGGCGAGCGGGTGGTTGCTCTGCTGCTCGGCGTCGGCGGCGGACTGGAGCAGCGCGGCGCCCTCGACGCCCTCGGCGGGGGCGAGGCGCGACACGGCGAAGCGGCCCGTCGTGACCGTGCCGGTCTTATCGAGCACGACGGTGTCGACCGTCGCGGCGGCCTCGAGGTAGTTGGTCTGCTTGATCATGATGCCCAGGCGGGCGGCGGCGGCGAACGCGGCGACCATGGCCGTCGGGGTCGCGAGCAGCAGCGCCGACGGGCACACGACGACGAGCACGGTGATGGCGGTCTCGGCGGCGCGGGCCTGGGTGTACGGGTCCTCGGAGCGGGCCATGAGGAACCAGACGAGCGCGGCGATCGCGATCGCGACGGGCACGAACGCCTGCGCGACCTTCTCGATCATCAGTTGTTTGGGCGAGCGGGTGTTCTCCGCCTCGCGGATGAGGTTCGTCACCTTGCCGATGGTCGACTGCGCGCCCACGCCCGTCACCCGGACGTCGATCGCGCCGGTGAGGTTGGTCGTGCCCGCGTAGACGTCGGCGCCGGGCTGGGCCTCGGCGGGGACGGCCTCGCCGGTGAGCGACGCCTGGTTGATGCTGGTCTGGCCCTTCACGACCACGCCGTCGACCGGCAGGTTCTCGCCCGGGAAAACGCGGACGATCATGCCGTTGGAGACCTGCTCGAGGCCGACCTCGCGCTCGGTTCCGTCGTCGGAGACGACGCGGGCGGTGTCCGGGGTGAGTTCGACGAGTTGCGCGATGGCCCGCTGGGCGCCCCACGCCGTGCGCCGGACAACCTGGTCGGCGATGAGCAGCACGAAGGCGAGGAAGCCCGCGATCTCGTATCGGCCGGTGGCGATGGCGGCGATGATCGCGAGCGACGCGAGGGTCGCGCTGGACCATTTCCCGGTGAAGAGTTCGCGGAGGGCGCTCAGGAACAGGGGGAGCCCGAGGACGACGGCGCCGATGCCCGCGGGGATGTCGGCGGCGAGGTGGTTGATGCCCAGCACGTGCTTGGCGATGGTGGTGGTGAGCACGAGCACGCCGCCGATGAGGTAGACGACGATCATGCGCTCGAGGCGCGACTCGCCGCCCGGCTCGTTGCCCAACTGGGTGTGGGTCGAGCGGTCCATGGGGGTGTCGGGGTCGCCGGTGTGGGGCTTGGGAGAGTCGGTCATCGCCGCGGTGGACATGCGGTGGTGCTCCGGGGTCCGGGTATCCGGGGAGAGGTCTGCGTCGATCGAGGCCTGTGCGGGCCCGCGGGGGCCGTTCGTGCGCGGTTCGTATAGTAGTGCGCGGCCCCTGCGTACGGATCGTTCGTCGGTCCGGCCCGTCCGGTTCGCGCCCAGTCGCCAGGAGGCGCCCCCATGACCGACACGCGCATCACGATCCTCGGCGACGGGCAGATGGGCTTGGTGTGCGCTGCGATCCTCGCGAACCGGCCCGACGCGCCCCGCGTGACGCTCTGGGGCCATCGCCCGCAGCAGGTGGTGGCGCTCGCCGGGAACCGGACCTCGACGCGGCTGAAGGGCTTCGTGCTCCCCGAGCCGGTGCAGGTGGTCGCGGACGACGCGGCGGCGCTGGACGGCGCCAACCTCATCGTGTGCGCGGTCCCCACGCAGCATATCCGGGGGGTGTTCACGCGGGTGGGACGGCACGTGCGCAGGGGCGACGGCGCTCCGGGCGTGGTGTCGTTCTCGAAGGGCATTGAGAACAGCACGATGCTGCTGCCCACGGCGGTGATCGCAGACGCGCTGGGCGAACTGGCGCCGGGCAAGCCCCCCGCGCGCCCGCTGGCGGCGCTGTCGGGGCCGACGATCGCCGCGGAACTCGCCCACTGCATGCCCGCGACGATGGTGGCGGCGAGCGACGACGCGGCGTTCGCGGGCACTCTGCAGGACCTGTTCACGACCAACTGGCTGCGCATCTACACCCACCCCGACCTGCTGGGCGTGGAACTCGCGGGCGCGACCAAGAACGTCATCGCGATCGCGGCGGGCGTGATCGACGGGCTGGGCGCTGGGTACAACGCCAAGTCCGCGCTTCTGGCGCGCGGGCTCGCGGAGATCGCGCGCCTGGGCGTCGCGATGGGCGCGCAGCGCGAAACGTTCTTCGGCGTCGCGGGCGTGGGCGACCTTGCGACGACGTGCTTCTCGCCCGAGGGGCGCAATCGTTCACTCGGCGAGGCGCTGGGCAAGGGCGAGAAACTCAACGAGTACCTCGCGCGCACCGAAAGCGTGGTCGAAGGCGTGGCGACCACCAAGTCGGTCGTCGACCTCGCGCGGCGGAAGGGCGTCGAGATGCCCATCGCCGCGGCGGTGCACGCGGTGCTGTTCGAGGGGCTGGACCCGCTCGACGCGATCGCGCTGCTGATGACGCGCGAGCCGAAACGCGAGCGCGTGGGCTAAGCGCTTCCGAGGGTTCGGAAAAATTCTTTCACCCGAGCGCTGCGCGGCACACGTTTGCGACGCGCGCAGCAGCGTGCGCGGGCACGGGTTGCGCGCGGGTGTCACGTTGCTGAGGCAACGGACACGCCCGCGCCATTCGCGCGCACGGTTTGGGGGATTGTGCATCGGCCTGCTTCTCGTAGGGTGCGGTGCGCGCGGCCGCGGAGGCCGCGCACAGCATCACCAAGGAAGAGGAGGTTTCGATGAACGCAGTTCTGCATCGTGTCGCGGGCGGCGCCGTGGCGCTCGCGTGCTTTGGCGGCGCGGCGAGCGCGCAGTGCTCGACGATCACGGCCCATTACGACCACACGTTCGAGATCGAGTTCAGCCAGCCCGTTGAATGCCTCGTTTCCTCGTCGTACGCGGGGGCCGGCTACACAACGCTCACGTTCGACCCGTCTGACGAGTGCGGGGTTGAAACCTGTCTTGTCCCCTGTGCCGCGAACGACATCGTCTCCTCGTTCGACACGCAGACCGACACCGATTGCACGACGTACGCGTCTGCTTCGGCGTGCAGTGCGTACGCGGAGGCGAGCACGTCCTCGACACGACTCTACGGCAGAACCTGGGGGACGATGAGTCTCAGTCTTATCTGCGGCCACCTTTCGATCCCGCTCTTCACGATCGCCGATCCGTACATCCTTGCGGATCCCAAGTCGCTCGACGGCGTGTCCTACACCATCACGATCGGCTCGCTGATCGACCTCGAACTCGCGGGCGATCAGCACACCGTTGTCGTGCTCTTCGCCGGGCAGATCTTCTATGTCGTCTACACCCTCGACGGCGTGCGCACCAGCCCGGGGCTTACCTTCGACGCGATGACCGGCGAGTGGACCGCAACCGTCACTAACGTGCCGGCGCCGGGCGACGGCGTGCTGCAGCCCACCATGTTTACCTTCGACCGCAACACGTTCGACATCGACGACGACGGCGCGTTCACCCAGGACGACATCGACGACATCGCTCTGCTCGTCGGCACACCGGTCGGTCCGAACGATCCTCTCGGCGTCTACGACGTCGACGGAGACGAGGAGATCGACGCCGATGACGTCGACATTCTTCAGGACATCTTCGACGCCGGGCTCGGCTCGTGCGTCGGCGACGCCAACGGCGACCAGGCCGTGGACCTCGACGACCTGAATCTCGTGCTCGCCTACTTCGGCTCCGAAGTGGAGGACGCGGACAGCGTCGGCGCGGACGTCAACGACGATGGGTACGTCGATCTGCAAGACCTCAACCTCGTGAACGGCAATTTCGGCGCCCCCTGCCCGTGATGACCGGCTGATCCGG
>JBQLZI010000183.1:0-5750 GCA_052168195.1 Phycisphaerales bacterium | reverse complement strand
GAGCCCCATCGAGACCGCTCAGGCGGTCCAGCTGCGCACGGCCCGCACGCCCGCTTCCGTGGGCTGATCGAACGACGCCGCCTGCCCGATCGACTCCGAGAACATCTCAGGCCGAAGGCGGATGCCCTCGAGCATCTCGTAGCGCTCCCGCAGCGTCTCGTCGTCGAGCGAGGGCTCGCCGAATTCCTCGGCGACGCCTCGGATCGCGAGCATCTCGGCTTCCGCGAGCGACTCGGCGGCCAGAAGCACCTCCCAGCGCCCGGTCTCCTGCTCCCGCTCGTCGAAGCGCCGCACGTCCACGCGCCACCCGCACATGCCGATGACGCGGCCATCGTCGTCCACGTTCGCGTCCCAGTCGATATTGAGCGACAGCGCCCACCGCTCACGCATCCGCTCCACGATCTCCGCATGGCTGGCGAACTGCCTCCCCTCGAGTTCGAGGGCCAGAATCGAGCGGTGCTCGTGCTCGGTCGAGTCCACGCCGGAGAGTTCGTCGGCCTGGGGAATCTCGAGCGCCGCGAGGAGTTTCTCCACGCGCCCCTTCATCGAGGTCTCCACGCGGGCCGTGACGATCTTGTGTTCGTCGACGAAGACGTACACGAAGGGGTCGAGACTCATCGCCCCGAAGCCGACCATCCCGTCGTCGTAGAACCACGAGCGGTACCGCCGGATCTCGTCGATGAAGCGCTCGAAACTCACCGACTCGTAGGCGATGTACGGGTCGATCTCCCGGTACGCGTCTTCGCTCAGCACGTCGAGGATCGGAAAGACCCGCCCCGGGAGCATCGAGAAGAGCGCGAGGCACAGGGTTTCGACCTGCTTCCTCGGCGCGACGATGTCGAACATGTACCGGTCGGGCCATTCCTCCCAGTCGCCGGTCTCATCGCCGTCGGCCTGCTCGAAGTCGCTGACGAACCCCGGCGCGGGCGTCGCCTGGGCGGCGTCGACGGGGTAAACCCCGAGCGGGAAGTCGAACTCCCCTACTTGGAGTCTGCTGACGGCTGGATCGACGGCTGCTCGGAGCATTCGGGCCTCGTGCGGTGTTTCGTCCGGTGCGTCCACTGTACGCGCCGGCGCCGGACGACGCCGCAAACCGCCTGACGCCCCCCGGTTGCAACCCAAGGGCGGTTCCGGCATGATGTTCGCTGCGCAGGGGCCCCGCGACCCTGCGGCGCGGGCTGATCGTCTCTCGATCGGCCGCTCGAACACTCTCTCTCCCCGCTCCCGAGCCGGAGACCCGTATGACCTTTGTGGATCGCATGAACGAAGTGCTTGGCGCCATCAACAGCGTCATCTGGCACGACTACGTCCTCTTCTTCGTGCTCGGCGTGGGCATCCTGTTCACGCTCTGGAGCGGGTTCTCGCAGTACCGCGCGCTGACGCACGGCGCGGCGGTCATCCGTGGCAAGTACGACGACAAGAACGATCCCGGCGCGATCAACCACTTCCAGGCACTCTCGGCCGCGCTCTCGGCGACCGTCGGGCTGGGCAACATCGCGGGCGTTTCCATCGCCATCGCGCTGGGCGGGCCCGGCGCGGTCTTCTGGATGTGGGTCGTGGGCTTCGTGGGCATGGCGCTCAAGACCACCGAGGTCACGCTCTCGATGCTCCACCGCAACACCGACGACTCGGACAACCCCCACGGCGGCCCGATGTTCGTCGCGTACAAGGGCTTCAAGAAGAAGGGCCTCGGCCCGCTCGGCTGGATCATCGGCGCGATCTTCTGTGTGACGCTGCTGATCTCCACCGTCACCGGCGGCAACATGTTCCAGGCGTGGAACGTCGGCATCGTCACCGAGACGTACTTCGGCGTGCCCTCCATCGTGACGGGCATCATCCTCGCCATCCTCACGGGCGTGGTCATCATCGGCGGCATCAAGCGCATCGGCTCGGTCGCCGGCCGCCTCGTTCCATTCATGTGCGGGCTGTACCTGCTGGCCGCGCTGTTCGTCATCTTCTCCGAGATCGACCGAGTCCCCGAGATGTTCGGGCTGATCTTCAAATCCGCGTTCGGTACCGCGACCGCGGAGAACGCGTTCCTCGGCGGCACCGCCGGTTACGCGTTCCTGTGGGGCATGAAGCGCGCCCTCTTCTCCAACGAAGCCGGCCAGGGTTCGTCCCCCATCGCGCACTCGGCCGCCAAGACCGACGAACCGGCACGCGAAGGCATCGTCGCGGGCCTCGAGCCGTTCATCGACACCATCGTGGTCTGCACGCTGACAACCCTCGTCGTGCTGCTGACCGGCGCGTACAACCGCGGCCCCGAGGCGATCTACGAGACGCCCCCACGCGTCGTCGCGGTCGGAGAGCACCAGGCGGGCGAGGCGAACTTCTGGTCGGTCGAGACGACCGGCGTTCCCGCCAAGAAGCCCTCTGCGCGCCGCATCAACGGCGAGTGGGCCGCGGGCGACACGGTGTTCGTGCTGATCGACGCCGACGAGGACCCCAACACCGGCCGGAACATCCGACGGCTCTCGGGCACGATCAACGAGGCGGACGACGGCTCGCTGTTTGTCGAATGGACGCCATACGAGAGCGTCAAGGAACCGACCGTCGTCTTGCAGAACGATCCCGAGGAGCCCGACGACGCGGGCATGGCCGGGCTGTACAACGACTTCGTCGGCGCAGCGCTGACGGCGCACGCGTTCGACCGGGTGCAACCCGGGCTTGGCAAATGGCTGATCGTGCTCGCGAGTTGGCTGTTCGCCCTCTCCACGTTGATCTCGTGGTCGTACTACGGCGAGCAGGGCGTGGTGTACCTGTTCGGCAACGGTGCGGTGCTCCCCTACAAACTCATCTACTGCCTGCTTGCAGCGGTCGCGACGCTCGGGTTCATCAAGACCGACGCGGAACTCGACAACCTCACCACGCTGGGGACAGGCGTCATGCTCTGGGCAAACATCCCCATCATGCTGATTTTCGGTTCGCTCGCGATGGGTTCGTACCGCAACTACATCAAACGGCTGAAGTCCGGCGAACTGGACGTCACCTCGCACTCGCCGGCGCCGATCACGGACGTCGTGGAAGGCAGGGACGTCGAGTAAGCGACCGGACGCCGTGTGGCGTGATCGCGACATCGTGCAGGCCTGCGCCGACGCGCTGCGCGATCGTGCCGCGGCCTCGGACGCCGAGCAGTCGCCCTACGGCCTCGACGCCCTGAGCGAACTCAAACTCCATGCGGTGCTCCGTCAGCGTCTGGCTCTCGCGGGATTCGGCGTGCACGCGGAGGTGCGTCTGCCCCGCCGGGCCTCGCTGCCCAGACGCAGCGAGGGCGAACGGTGCGACATCGTGCTGACGGAGCGAGCCGGCGCGCCCCTCGCGGACCCGCACGACGCCGACACGCTCTTCGCGGACCGGGGCGTGCCGCACGACGAGGCGTTCTGGATCGAGGTGAAGTGCGCACACCAGTTCGCGCTGGTCGAGGGCGTGGCCACACCGAGCCGCGCGTACACATCGCAACTGCTGCGCGCGGCGGTCGGCGATCTGCGGAAACTCGCGTCGCAGCGGCTCCCGTTCGCGGCGCTGCTGCTCGTCATGTTCGGCGCCGAGGAAGCGGTGCTGCGGCACGACCTGACCGTCTGGGCCCACCGCTGCCTTGACCATGACCTGCCCATCGGCGCGCCGACGTCGTCCGGGTTCACCACCACGGATCGGATCGGCAACACATGTTGCCTCGTCTCGCTGACCCGGGTTTCACCGATCGAGGAATGACAACGCGACGTCCGCGGCCCGTTCGGCGGCGTTCGCGCCTTGGAACCTGGAAGCGATGCGGCGCAGCGCGTCGCGCTGGCGTTCCCACGCCGCGCGGTCGTCGAGCAATCGGGACAGTTCCGCCACGATGGGCGCGGGGTTGTCGCTCAGCAGCGGCATGAGTTCGGGAACCACCCGCTCCCCCGCGACGAGATTCGGCAGCGACAGGAACGGCGACTTCAGCAGCCATCGCCCGAGCAGATTCCATTGGAGCGCGGCGGCCCGGAACATGATGACCATCGGCGTGCCATTGCGGGCCAATCGGAGCGTGTTGGTGCCGCTGACGGTCAACGCCACGTCGCTCCAGCGCGCCGCCGCGTCGGGTTCGCCGAGCGCCGGATGGATCCACTCGGGCCAGCCCCCGTGCTCGCGAGCGATGCGCCGGAGTCTGGCGTGCATCTCCTCGGTCGTGACTGCGCAGACGCACGCGAACCCTCTGCGCGAGGCGGCGAGTTCACGCAGGGCCGCGAGCATGATCGGGAAGTTCTTCTCGGCCTCCGCGGGTCGGCTGCCCGGAAAGACGCCGACGCGGACCGCCGCGTCGGGGAGCGCCTCGCCGTAGCGTTCGAGGGCTTCGTCGACGGCGTGCTCGTCGATCTCGCGGGCCCAGAGCGGGTGGCCGACGAACGTCGCGGGCACGCCGCGCGCGCGGAACCACTCTTCCTCGAACGGCAGCACGCAGCAGACGTGGTCGGAAAGGCGGCGGAGTTTGCGCACCCGCCAGTGTCCCCACGCCCAGAGTTGGGGCGCCACGAGGTGCATGATCGCCACGCCGTGAGCGCGGCTGTGCTTGCAGACGGGGAAGTTCGCGGCGGGCGAGTCGACGGGGATGTGGAGCACTGGCCGGTGCTCGGCGATCCACGCGCCGATGCGTTTGTTCAGGGCGAGGTGCTCGCGGATCACCTTCGGGCCGGGGAGGCCCATGACGGCGTGGTCGCCGGTCCGCTCGATGACCTCGATCCCCGCGGCGGCCATCCTGCGGTTCCCCCAGCCGCAGATTCGAAGGCCCGGGCGACGGCGGAGGAGTTCCTCGGCGAGCACGGAGGCGTGCTCGTCGCCGCTGGGCTCGAAGGCCGTCATCAGGATCGGGCCTGTGGGCCCGTGCGCGTCGTCTGGAGGGGGCACGGGTCAACAACAGCGAGGGAACGGGCCGATGTCAACCTCGCGGAGTCGCGGAGAGCCGCGAGGGGACCTCTATACTCCCGGCCTTCCCGGGGCGCTCCCGGGCGCCGCCGCCCGTTCCACGCCCGTTTCTTCCCCTCAGCAGGTTGCGCATGACCACCGCCCCGAGCGTCCCCTACTCTCGCACCCACCACTGCGCGCAGTTGCGCCCGGACCACGTCGGGACCACCGTCACGCTGGCGGGCTGGGTCGACTCCCGCCGCGAGCACGGCGACGGGCTGGTCTTTATCGATCTCCGCGACCGGGAGGGCATCACGCAACTCGTCTTCGACCTCGAGGACTCGTCGAAGGACGTCGTCGAGGCGTCGGACAAACTCCGCAGCGAGGACATCATCGCCGTGACGGGCGTCGTGCGCAAACGCGCCGGCGGCTCGAACCCCAGGCACGCGACCGGGGAGATCGAGGTGATGGTCACCTCGCTCACGGTGCTGACCAAGTCACGCGACCTGCCCTTCCACCCGACCGACCCCGACAACCTGCCCGGCGAAGAGATCCGCCTGCGGTACCGGTACATCGATCTGCGCCGCCCGCCGATGCAGCGCATCCTGCGCGCACGCCACCGGGTGACCCAGACGATGCGCCGCTTCCTCGACGAGAAGGGATTCGTGGAGGTCGAGACGCCGAACCTGTGCAAGAGCACGCCCGAGGGCGCCCGCGACTTCCTCGTGCCGTCGCGCCTCCAGCCGGGGTCGTTCTACGCGCTCCCCCAGAGTCCGCAGATCTTCAAGCAGATCCTCATGATCGCGGGGCTCGACAAGTACTTCCAGATCGCCCCCTGCTTCCGCGACGAGGACCCACGCGCCGACGGCCAGGCCGAG
>JBQLZI010000182.1:0-5772 GCA_052168195.1 Phycisphaerales bacterium | reverse complement strand
GATTTCCCGCCCGGCCACCCGCCGCGCTTGACCCGCCCCCGAGAGGGTTTACCCTTGCACACGCCGCCGATCGGCATTGCCGGCCGGCGACCCACAATTTGGGGCTGTAGCTCAGCTGGGAGAGCGCATGCATGGCATGCATGAGGTCGTCGGTTCGATCCCGATCAGCTCCACTTGAAGCAGCCGCTTCCCGACACGCCCGCCCTCACCGGCGGGCGTCGTTGTTTTTCAGCCGACCGTGCGGGCAGCACGACGACGCACCATAAAGAGCGCGCAATGACACATTTCTGTTGCGCAGACGCATCGGGTCGGCAAGTACGCTCCGCGATCCTGGGGCGTGCGCCCCGGCCTCGACCGTGTCGGTCGCGGCAGTTCCTGGGATCCGCTTGGAGACATCACTATGGCCCGTTCGCATTTCGCGCTCGCTGTTGTTGCATTGTCAACAACCCAGGCAGTCGCCGAAACATGCACCTCCACGACCAGTTGGATAGTGCCCATCGGAACGCTGGGCCGCGTCGACGACTTCGACGACCCGACCAACTGGAGCAACGGCGTCCCGAGCATGACCACGATCGCCAAGTTCGAAGCGACGAATCCGATCGGGTCGCAGTCGGGTGCGAACGGCATCCGCTTCAATCGCGATGAATCAATCTGCCGACTCGACTATTTCCGATACATCGCGAACACGTTCTCTGCAGGAGAAACCGCACGATACACCTTGACGCTCAAGAGCACCGGCACGACTCCCAGCGATGTTTCGATGTATGTCGCAGGCCGGGGCAATGCCGCCGAAGCGATCGGCGATGCGCGCCTCTTCCTCTACGACATCAACCTTCACGCCCAGAACGGCATCGTCGGCCTCCGATCGCTGTTGTCTGGAGAGTCGCTGACATCTCTTCGGCTCGCCGCCGGAACATTTACCTTCGACGGCTTTCTGGAGATCGGCGGTCCCGGGCCGGAAATCGAAGAGACGAACGTTCTCGTGCTCGGTGACGACGACGCCACAAGCCTGTACGTCGGCGGGAAACTCAAAGTCGGGGTTGCTGAAGGCCCCGGCTTTCTCGATGTTCTCGGCAACGCCGGCGGCAGCACGCCCGAAGTCTCCGCCGACGCGATCGAGGTCGATTACGGAGGCATCATTCAGGTGCACAACGGTGGGACCGTCGAAGTGCGCTCCGGAGCCATCCTTGTGCACCCGAACGGGACGCTCCGCGGCCACGACGGATACTTTGTCGGCGACGTGGCGCTCTCGGGAATTCTGAACCCCGGCTTTCAGTCCCTCAACAACGCTGAAGTCCTCGAGATTGACGGCGATCTGATCATGGATTCAGATGCGCAGTACCTCGTCAAAATCTCATCGACGACCAGCGACATCGTCCGTGCCGATCATGTCGACATCGACGGCGAGCTCAACGTCGCCTCCGTCGCGTCATTCGACCCGCCCGCCGGAACCGTCCGCGCTCCGCTTCAGTTTTTCTCGTCGTCAGGCGCCTTTGATTCTGTGGTGCAGCCCGCTTTCGGAGATTGCAGAACGATCAAGGTCCGCTACTGCTCCGATCGCGTCGCCATCATCGTTGCTGGCGTCCCCGGCGACGTGAACTACGACGGCGTCGTCAACTTCACCGACCAGAACGCCATCTTTGCGAACTTCGGCCAGACCGGCTGCGTCGTGACCGGCGACGCCGACTTCGATGGGGACGTCGACTTCAACGACCTCAACGTCGTCAACTCCCACCTCGGCCAGACCTGCAACTGAGCGTCGTTCCCTAGCCGCACACACACGCCCGCCCTCACCGGCGGGCGTCGTTGTTTTTCAGCCGCCCGCGACCGCGTCCTCGATCAGACCCGCCGCCAGCGTCGCCGCGCTCGAACGGCTGCGCCCCTTCCGCCACGCCAGCGCGATCGCCCGCTCCGGACCGTCCTTCGCGATCGGCAGGTACACCCGCGCGCTCGACGCGTCCGCCTTCGCGCACATCTCCGGCACCAGCGACACGCCCATCCCCAGCGCAACCAGCCCCAGCGCCGTCTGCAACTGCGCGCCGCGGCACACGATGCGCGGCGAGACGCCCCGCGCCGCGCAGAACCCCTCCACCTGCCCGCTCAGGCAGTGCATCTCGTGCAGCACCACCGCCGGCGCGTCCCGCAGCGATTCGATCGGCACCGACCGCGCCTTCGGCGCCGCGTCCTTCGCCATCGCGACGAGCAACCGCTCCTTCCCGATCACCTCCACGTCAACCAGCGGGTGATCCGCAGGCACGCTCACGAGCGCGACGTCGATCTCGTGGTCCGCGAGCGATTCCAGCAGCCGCGCCGTCACGTCCTCCCGGACGCTCACCGCGCACCCGGGACGCTCGCGCCGCAGCCGCTTGAGCACCTTCGGCAGCACGTACGGCGCCATCGTCGGGATCGCCCCGATCGTCAGCGCGCCCGCCTCCTCGTCCATCCCGTCGCGCAGCCGCTCCTCCGCGTCGCGCACTTCCGCCAGGATCCGCCGGGCCCGCGGCAGCAGCGCCCGCCCCGCCTCCGTCAACTCCGCCCCCCGGCCCATTCGGTCGAACAGCCGCGTTCCCAGCCCGTCCTCGAGTTTCTTCACCTGCTGCGACAGCGACGGCTGGGCCACGCGGCACGCGCGGGCGGCCTTGCTGAACGAGCGCAACTCCGCCGCCGCCACGAAGTAACGCAGTTGGTGCAGTTCCATAGGCAACAACTATAGCACCCAGCGGAACAAAGTCTTCGACACCTTGATGCCTCCGCGGTACGCTCGCCGACGAATGACCCTGTCAGCACACGAGCAAGGAAGGGGAACCGCATGAGCAAATGCCCGAAACTCACCACCGCCGACGGCCGCCCGATCGGAACCCAGCAGGCCCTCACCGCCGGTCCCCGCGGGCCGCTGCTCATGCAGGACGTCGAACTCCTCGAGCAGATGCAGCACTTCAACCGTGAACGCATCCCCGAGCGCGTCGTGCACGCCAAGGGCTCCGGCGCCTACGGCACGTTCACCGTCACCAACGACATCTCCAAATACACCAAGGCCGCCTTCCTCTCGAAGGTCAGCAAGAAGACCGACTGCTTCCTCCGCTTCTCGACCGTCGCCGGCGAGCGCGGCGCCGCCGACGCAGAACGCGACGTGCGCGGCTTCGCCATCAAGTTCTACACCGAGGAAGGCAACTGGGACATGGTGGGCAACAACACCCCCGTGTTCTTCGTGCGCGATCCCTACAAGTTCCAGATGTTCATCCACACGCAGAAGCGCGACCCGAAGACCAACCTGCGCGACATGGACATGCAGTGGGACTTCTGGTCGCTCTGCCCCGAGTCCCTCCACCAGGTCACCATCCTCTTCTCCGACCGCGGCATCCCCGCGTCCTACCGCCACATGCACGGCTTCGGCAGCCACACCTACTCGTTCATCAACAGCGACGGCGAGCGCGTGTGGTGCAAGTTCCACTTCAAGAGCAAGCAGGGCGTCAAGAACTGGATGGACGACGAATCGGCCAAGGCCATCGCCGCCGACCGCGAGTCGCACCAGCGCGACCTCTTCGAAGCCATCGAACGGGGCGACTATCCCCAGTGGCGCTTCTGCGTGCAGATCATGACCCAGAAGCAGGCCGAGGAGTTCCGCTGGAACCCCTTCGACCTCACGAAGGTCTGGCCGCACAAGGAATTCCCCCTCATCGAGGTCGGCACGCTCGAACTCAACCGCAACCCCGAGAACTACCACGCCGAGGTCGAGCAGTCGTCGTTCAGCCCCAGCGCGCTCGTGCCGGGCATCGGCCCCAGCCCCGACAAGATGCTGCAGGCACGGCTGATGTCCTACGCCGACGCGCACCGCTACCGCGTGGGCAACAACTACCAGCAGTTGCCCGTCAACAAGCCGCGCTGCCCCTTCGCCACCTACCAGCGCGACGGCGTCATGGCCACCGCCGAGAACTACGGCGGCAAGCCGAACTACTGGCCCAACTCGCGCGAGAACACGCCCGACGTCACGCCCTCCTACGAAGACCCCGCGTGGGACCTCGGCCGCGCCATCGTCGATCGCCACGACTCGACCGTCGACCACGACGACTACACGCAGGCCGGCAACCTCTACCGCCTCTTCGACGACGCGCACAAGACCCGCCTCGCCGAACGCATCGCGGGCGTGCTGGGCCAGGCCCGCAAGGAAGTCCAGATGCGCCAACTCTGCCACTTCTTCCGCGCCGACGAGGACTACGGCCAGCGCGTCGCCAAGGCGCTCAAGATCGACATGAACGAGGTCATGGCGGGCATGAACGGCGCCGCAGGGTCGCACGGCGGCCCGCGCAACACGCCCGCGCACGCCTGACCGCACCAACCCATCTCCCTCCTCGACGCGAAGGCGTCGAGGCCTTGCCAAAGCGCCCGCGGCCCCAAACCGCGGGCGCTTGTTCGTTCATTCCTCGTCGCGGCCGCTGAGCAGCGAGGGCACGCGCGTCGAACCGTCCAGCGGCTTGACCTCGTCGATCGCCTTGCTCGACGCGGCCCCCTTTTCCTCGAACCGCCGCAGCGTCGGCATCACCCGCGATTCCACCGAGCCCACCAGCCGGTTGTATCGCTCGCGCGCGGCGTCGATCGCCTTGCCCAGACTCCCGATGTACTCGACCACCTTCCCCACGCGGTCGTGCAGTTCACGCCCCAGCGTGAACAACTCCTCCGCGCTGTCGGAAAGCCGCTTCTCCCGCCAACCCACGTGCACCGCGCGCAGCAGCCCGATCAGCGTGCTCGGGCTCGCGATGATCACGCCCTGCTCCGCCGCCGCGTCGAGCAGGCTCGGCCTCCGCGCGAGCGCCGCGTCCACGAACTGATCGCCGGGCACGAACATCACGACGAACTCCGCCGAGCCGTCCTCGGTCTTCCAGTACCGCTTGTCGCTGAGTTTCTTCACCTGCTCCGCCACGTGCCGCGCGAACCGCTCGAGGTGCGCGTCGATCTGCTCGGGCTCCTCCGCCTCGATCGCGTCGAGGTACGCCTCGATGTTGCACTTCGCGTCCACGACCACCGCGCGGCCGTTGGGAAGCCGCACCGTCATATCGGGCCGGTGCAGGTTCCCGTCGTCGTCGCGCGAACTCGTCTGCGTCGTGAAGTCGCAGTAGGGGCGCATCCCCGCGAGTTCAGCGACCCGCTCCAGTTGGATCTCGCCGTACCGCCCGCGCACCTGCGGCTTGCGCAGCGCCTTCACCAGATCGCCCGTGCGCTCGGTGAGCAACCGCCCGCTCTCCTGCATCTGGCGCACCTGCGCGAGCAGCCCCTCGTACGCGCCGACGCGCTCCTTCTCCATCGCGCCGAGTTTCTCATCGGTCTTCTTGAGCGCCTCCTGAATCGGCTTGAGGAGCGCATCGACCGCCTTCTGCTTCTCCTCCACGCTCGCGTTCGTGCGCTCGTGATGTTTCTCGAAGGTCTGCTTCGCCAGTTCCAGAAACTGCGTGTTGCTGTGCTTGAGGGCCTCGCCCGCGAGCGCGTTGAACGATTCCTTCAGCGTGCGGATCTGCTCTTGGAACCGCTCCGCCTCGCGCTTCTCGCGGTCCTGCGCTTCGCCCAGGCGCGCCTCGAGCGCCGAGACACTGCGCCGCGCCTCGCCCAGTTCATCCATCGCCCCGCGGCACTCGGCGCGCAGCGCGTCGCGCTCCTCGCGCAGCGACGCCGCCTCCCGCGCCGCGCGGGCGCGGTCGAACCACATCCACGCCGCCGCGACCGCGAACGCCGCCGCGAGCACACACGCCACCACCAGGAACGTCGTCATGCCCGCAGTCT
>JBQLZI010000181.1:0-5851 GCA_052168195.1 Phycisphaerales bacterium | reverse complement strand
CCGTTTCTCGTTCTCTTCGTGTCGGCGCGCCCCGCATGACGGCGACGCGCGCTCAGGTGTGTGGAACCGGCCGCCGCCGAGTTCCGCTCCCGTGATCCGCTCCACTCACTGCGACTGGACGCGCCGCGAACCCGAGTGAAGCGAACGCGCGTCGTGGCGCTGTCGCGGGTGTGCGATTCGCACTCCCTTATACAGGCGGATGCGAGGCGTGCGCGAAAAGTTCTCGGAACACCGCGGAAAACGGGGCATTGCTCACAATGCAAGCGGAGTACCGGAGTTCGTATGTCTCGCGCGCCCCGCGCAGCCAACGAACAAGGCCCGCGGGCGAACCCACGGGCCTTGGTGAATGCAGCGAAAGCGCGAAGCCGATCAGGCCGCGGCTTCTTCTTCCTTCTTCGCGTTCTTGCCCGAGTCCTTGCGGACCTTGGCGGCGAACGCGGCGCGACGGTCGGCCATGCGGCGACGGGTGCTGGGGTTGCCGCCGATCTCCGGGCCGTCCTCGTTGCCGACGAACTGGATGACGCAGAGTTCTGCCTGGTCGCCGAGGCGGTTCACGCCGAGTTTGACGATGCGGGTGTAGCCGCCGGCGCGGTTGGCGAACTTGGGCGCGACCTCGTCGACGATGTGCTTGACGAGTTTGGGGCCCTTCTTCAGTTCGCCGTAGCGGTTGCGGGTGAGGTTCTCCTCGGTGTCCGCCATGATGCGGTCGTGGCCGAGGGTGGCGTTGATGAGCCGGCGCGAGTGAACATCGCCGCGCTTCGCGGTGGTGATGATCTTCTCGACGAACGGCTGGAGCGCCTTGGCCTTGGGCACCGTGGTCGTGATCTGCCCGTGCTCGAACAGGCCCGCGGCCATGTTGCGCAGCATCGCCTGACGGTGCGCGGCGGTGCGGTTGAGTTTGTAGCCGGCTTTGCGGTGTCGCATGGCCTTGTCCTTGTCTTCTCTCTCGCGGCGCAGGCCGCGTGGGTGCTTCGGTGCTCAGTCGTGCTGAGGCGGAACGGTCAGACCGTGACGCCTTCGGGGAGTTCCATGCCCAGGTCCATGCCCAGGTCGCCGAGTTTGCGCTTCACCTCGCGGAGCGAGGTCTTGCCGAACGAACGGACCTTGAGCAGGTCGGCCTCGGTCTTGGTGACCAGTTCGCCGACCGTGTTGATCTTGGCCGACTCGAGGCAGTTGCTCGCGCGGACGGAGAGTTCCAGGTCCGCGACGGGCATGTTGAGTTTGCGGATGAGTTCCTCGTCGACCGCGGCGGCGGCGGCGGCTTCCTCGGACACGCGCTCGGAGCCCAGGTCGAAGTACTGGACGAACGGGTTGAGGTGCTTGCGGAGGATCTTTCCCGCCTCGACGAGGGCCATCTCGGGGGTGATCGTGCCGTCGGTCCAGATGTCGAGGATGAGTTTGTCGTAGTTGGTGCGCTGGCCGACGCGGGTGTCCTCGGTCTTGTAGCGCACGCGCTGCACGGGGGAGTAGAGCGCGTCGAGCGGGATGCGCCCGATCTCCTGCTCCTCCTCGTTGGCGTACTGCTCGGAGGCGGGGACGTAGCCGCGGCCCTTGGCGACCGTGAACTCCATCTCGAAGTCCACCTCGTCGGTCAGGGTGGCGATCACGTGCTCCTTGTTCAGGATCGTGATCGAGGTGTCGGCCTCGATGAGGTCGGCGGTCACCTCGCCCGGGCCGGTCGCCGCGAGACGCATGGTCTTGGGTTCGTCGCCCTCGAGGGAGACGACCAGGTCCTTGACGTTCAGGATGATGTCGGCGACGTCTTCCATCACGCCCTTGAGCGCGGTGAACTCGTGCTCGGCGCCCTTGATCTTGACGTTGGTGATCGCGGCGCCCTCGATGCTCGAGAGCAGGACGCGCCGGAGGGAGTTGCCGATCGTCGTGCCGAAGCCACGCTCGAACGGCTCGATGACAAAGCGCCCGAAGTTCGGGTGATCCATCTTCGCGTCACGGAGGACGCGAGCGGGAAGTTCAAGGCCACGCCAGCGGACTCGCATGCGTGCAACTCTCCAATCGGTGTCGGCGTCGGTTCGGGGGAAGCGAACCTGCCCGGGCCTTATCGGGGTCGCGCCGAGACGCCAACTGCTCGGCGGGCCCCTGCTGTGCCGCGGGGGTTGAGGATCGGGGGGAACGAAAGACCGCGTCCGCGTTCTCGCGCCGACGCGGGGTGTGTGGTCGGTCGATCAGACGCGGCGCTTCTTGCGCGGGCGGCAGCCGTTGTGGGGGACCGCGGTGTGGTCCTCCATCGCGGTGACGCGCAGGCCGGAGCCGGCGAGCCCGTTGACGGCGGCCTCGCGGCCGGCGCCGGCGCCCTTGATGCGCACTTCGAGTTCCTGCATGCCCATCTTGCGGACCTTGCCCGCGACCGTTTCCGCGGCGCGGGTGGCGGCGAACGGGGTGCTCTTGCGGGCGCCCTTGAAGCCGATCGTGCCCGCCGAGTCCCAGGCGAGCGCCTCGCCGTTGGTGTCGGTGATGGTCACGATGGTGTTGTTGAAGGTCGCCTTGATGAACGCGATGCCGCGAACAACATTGCGCCGGACTTTCTTCGCCTTCTTGGCCATAGCGTGCTGATCCTTCGATCCGCTCTCGGAGCGCCGCGTTCGCGACGCGGTGGTTCTTTACTTCTTGACGCCCTTCTTGCCGGCGACGGTCTTGCGCTTGCCCTTGCGGGTGCGCGCGTTGGTGCGGGTGCGTTGCCCGTTGACGGGCAGGCCCCGGCGGTGACGGTCGCCGCGGTACGAGCGGATTTCCTTGAGACGCTGGATGTTCTGCTGAACCTGGCGGCGGAGCGCGCCCTCGACCACGTACTCCTGGTCGATGAGGTTCGCGATCGACGAGACTTCCTGCTCGTTCAGGTCGCCGGCCTTCTTGGTCGGGTCGATCTGCAGCGAGTCGAGGATGGCGTCGGCGAACTTCGGGCCGATGCCGTGGATGTAGCGCAGGCTGTAACGCACCTGCTTGCGGTCGGGGATGTCAACACCGGCGATACGGGGCATGCTCGCTGCTCCAGCGGGAAAAAGCTTCGTTGGGTGGGCTCAGCCCTGGACCTGCTTGTGCTTGGGATCGGAACTGCAGATCACCCGCACCTTGCCTTTGCGGCGGACGACCTTGCACGACGAACAGATCCGCTTGACGCTCGACTTGACTTTCATGGCTTCTGCTCTCGATCTCGATCAGTGGCGGTAGGTGATGCGCGCCTTGGTCAGGTCGTACGGGCTCAACTCGACGGTCACCCGGTCTCCCGGGAGGATCCTGATGTAGTGCTGGCGCATCTTTCCGGACACATAGGCCAGCACCTCAACCTCGTTGGGGAGGCGGACCTTGAACATCGCGTTCGGGAGCGCCTCGACCACTTCGGCCTCGAGCGTCAGTTTGTCGTCCTGCTTCGGCATGTCGTCCGTGCCTCGTCGCGGCTCAGCCGGGACGGGCGAAATCCTTTCGTCAAACCTTCGTGAGTGCTCTCAGCCCCGCGGACCCGCCCTGGTCCGGGTGGCTCCGGACGCGACGCCCGGGGAGCCGATCAGTGTAGGCCCCTGCCCGCCCGGGCTTCCTGCCCGAACCGGAGGGGAAATTGCTTATCCGAACCGTGCGCCCCGGATCTTCGGGCCCTTGCCGTCGTCTCCGCCCAGGAAACCCGAGTAGTTCCGCATGAGCAGGTTCGCCTCGATCCGCTGGATCAGGTCGAGGCCGACGGCCACGACGATCAGCAGGCCGGTCCCGCCGAGGAACGCCGCGACGAAGAACGGCACCTGGAGCGAGGTCATCACCATGATCGGGATGACCGCGATGACCGAGAGGAACGCCGCGCCGACGTAGGTCACGCGCTCCATGACGGTCTCGAGGTACTCCGCGGTGCGCGGGCCGGGGCGGATGCCCGGGATGAAGGTGCCCGAGTCGCGGAGCTGCTTGGACATCTCTTCCGGGTTGAACTGGACGGTGGTCCAGAAGTACGAGAAGAAGAAGATCAGCGCGACCTCGCACACAACGTAGGGGTACTCGCCGATCTGGAAGTTGCGCGAGAGGAAGCCCGCGGTGTCGGTCCACCAGCCCGGCGCCTGCATGTTGCGGGCGCTCTCGGCGAGGTACCCGAACACCACCGAGGGGAAGATCATCAGCGAGGACGCGAAGATCAGCGGCATCACGCCGCCGTGGTTGATCTTGAGGGGCAGGTACGAGCGCTGCCCGCCGAAGACCTTGCGGCCGCGGGTGTGCTTGGCGGCCTGCACGGGGATGCGGCGCTGGGCGACGGTGATGAGGATCGCACCGGCGACGACGAAGATGAACCCGCCGAGCAGCGCGAAGAGGCCGAGCCAGCCGAGTTTGCCGGTTTCCTGGGGATCGAAGTTGTCGATGACCCAGCGGATGGCGTTGGGCATGCCCGCGAGGATGCCCGCGGTGATGATGAGCGAGACGCCGTTGCCGATGCCGTGCTTGTCGATCTGCTCGCCGAGCCACATCAGGAAGACGGTGCCGGCGGTCATCGCGGTGATGCTGGTGACCCACCACAGCGGGTTGTTGGCCCACCCGGGGTAGACGAGGCCCTGCCCGGACTGCGTGAGGAAGGACAGCCAGCCGATCGCCTGCACGATGCAGAGCCCGACGGTGAGATAACGCGTCCACTCCAGGATCTTCTGGCGGCCGGTCGGGCCTTCCTGCTGCAACTGCTTGATCTTGTCGGAGACCGAGCCGAACAGCTGGAAGATGATGGACGCCGTGATGTACGGCATCACGCCAAGGCCGAAGATCGTGGACTGGCTGAACGAGCCGCCGGAGAAGATGCCGACGAACGACGCGAGCCGTCCGACGGCGCCGCCGGTGTCCTGCTGGGTCTGGATGAAGTCCGCGAGGGCGGACTGGTCGACGCCGGGCACGGGGATCCAGAAGCCGATGCGATAGACCGCGAGCATCCCCAGCGTGAAGAGGATCTTGTTGCGCAGATCCGGGATCTTCCAGATGTTGATGAAGGCCTGGAGCATCGCTTGGTGCGCTTCCTGCTACGCGTGGAGCCCGGTCGGTCCGTGCCGGGGGATCACTCGTCGGACTTGGCGGCGGCGGGCTTCTTCTTGTTCTTGCCGCGCTTCAACTTCTTGGTGAGGTTCTTGGGAGTCAGGTCGCCGCTCTGCCGATCGACGCCGCGGATGCGGTCGCGACGGGTGCCGGTCTCGGTGACCGAGCCGCCGGCCTTCTCGATGTGCTCGCGGGCGGAGCGGGAGACGCGGTTGGCGGTGACCTGGAGTTTCACGCCGAGGGAGTCGGCCTTGTTCAGGTCGCCCAGAACCTTGAGGGGGCGCTTCTCGTCGCGGATGAGGCCCGCCTTGACGAGGGCGTTGGCGTCGACGGCGCCGCCGTTCTTGAACGAGTCGTGCGCGACGATGTCGCCGATGTTGACGACCCAGAACTCGGTCGCGTAGTTGACGTTGGAGAAGCCGCGCTTGGGGATGCGGCGGAAGTAGGGCATCTGGCCGCCTTCGCTGGCGGCGCGACGGGAGTAGCCCGAGCGCGACTGGGCGCCCTTGTGGCCCTTGCCGGCGGTCTTGCCGTTGCCCGAGCCCGGGCCGCGGCCGATGCGCTTGCGCTTCTTGTACTTGCCGACCAGCGCGGTGATCTCGTGGATCATCATGGCGGGGATCTCGTTCCTCGCTCTCAGGTGGAGCGATCTTGGCCGACGCGACTCGCTTTCGCTGGGAGTCCTGGCGCCGCGACGGCGATGCGTTCAAGGATGTCCGAAGTCAGCGCCCGCGTGTATGCGACGGGCGGGATTGGTTCGATCAGTTCTCGCTCGACGACGACTCGGAAGAGCCGCCCTCGCTCTGGGACGGCGCGCCGCCGGAGCCGCCCGAGCCACCGGGAC
>JBQLZI010000180.1:0-5852 GCA_052168195.1 Phycisphaerales bacterium | reverse complement strand
CGGGGAAGGTGCACGCGATGCACACCGGCGTGCGGGCCTCGACGCACGCGCGCGACGCGGACTTCATCCTGTTCATCGACGCGGACTGCACGCTGGAGCCCGGCTGCGTGCGCGCCGCCGCGGCGATCGCGCACGACCGTGCGCTCGGGCTGCTCAGTCTCTGGAGCACGCTCTCGAAGTCCAGATGGTTCGAGAAGGTCGTGCAGCCCGCGACCACGATGGAGTTGATCCGGCAGTTCCCGCTGCAGGCCGCGAACCGCGACGAGCACCGCCGCGCCATGGCGAACGGGCAGTTCATGCTCTTCGAGCGCGGCGCGTACGAGGCGGTGGGGGGGATCGAGGCAGTCCACGACAGCGTGCTCGAGGACGTGGACATCGCGCGGAAGATGAAGCACGCGGGCTTGCGCAGCGGCGTGCTCATCGCCGACGGCCTGCTCGTCTGCCGCATGTACGACGACTACGCGTCGTTCCGGCGCGGGTGGGAGCGCATCTTCATCGAGTGCGCACGCCGGCGGTCGAAGCGGCTCCGCGGGTTCGCGCGTCGCAAGGTCGTCGTCCACCACGCCCTGCCGCTGGCGTCGCTGCTCTGCGTCGCGTGGTCGATCGCCTTGTTCATCGAGGGCGAAGCGATCTGGAGCGCGTGGATCCTGCTGGTCTGCGGCGTCGCGGGTTCGCTCCCGTACTGGGCGAGCATGGGGATCCTCCTCGGCGCGCAGGGCCTGCTGCATTGGCTCCCGGCGCTGCCCGTCGGGAACGCGATGACCGTCGCGATCATGCTCCAGGGCGCGCGCACGCTGCGCCGCGGCGGGGTGATCCGCTGGGGCGGACGCGAGTACGAGTTGGTCGATCAGTCCCCGTGAGCCCCGAAGCCCCGCGCCCGGGCGGCACGCTGCGCGTCGGAACGGCTATTCGTCGGCTTTGGTGAACACCTTGCCGCTGTCGGGGTCCATCATGGCCCAGCCGAGTTCGCGGCGCAGGCGTGCGAGCACGGGCCACGCGACGTCGGACTCGTTGATCGCGACGAGGAACTGCTTGATCTCGTCGCGTTCATCCCCGGTCATGGGGAACTGCGCGATGAACCCCGGGCCGAACGCCAGCGAGCGCGTGTCGGCGGAGCCGTCCGGCGCGGTGTTGTACTGCGCGAGCGTCGCGACCACCTCGCGCTGGGTGCCCAGCGGGCGTCCCCTCCCTTCGGCGGGGTCGGGCATCACGACGAGTTGACGGATCTTGGCCACGCGGTCGCTCCTGTGCGGGATTCCCCATCTTACGGGTCGCACGCGGCGACGGCGGCGTCCGACGACGCATTCCCGGCGGGCGACGCGTTCTGATCGGTATCGATGACGCCGCCCGCGCCCGCGAACTCCGACGCGTCGCGCCGGCTGCGTTCGACCAGCCGCTCGACCCGCTCGGGCGTCATCCACGGCAGCGCCTCGATTTTCTCGCGGAGCCGCTTGGGGAACGGCTTGCCCGCCTGCTCGTGCGGCGGGCGGGCCTTCCAGTACCGGTGCATCCACAGGTACTGCTTGGGATGCTTGCGCACCATGTTCTCGATCGCCAGCCGGTACCGCGCGCTGATGTAGAACAGCGGATCGGGCTGGTCGGCCCAATCCTCAGGAAGGATGATGTCCTCGACGTGAATCTTGTAACGGAAGGTTTGCTCGCCGAGCGTCTCGGGCACGTTCTGGTCGCGGCGTCCGATGCGGAGCGTCTGCCCGCACACGATCGGCGCGTTGTACTGCATCGCGACCAGCCCGATCGACTTGTACGTCGACGCCAGCCGGTCGAAGAAGGGCACGAAGATCCCCCGGCCGCCCGCGTTCTGATCCGCGACGAACCCCAGCATCTCGCCCCGGGCCATGATGTCCGGTGTTTGGCGCATCGCGCCGAACTTGTCGAGCAGGTACAGCCCGCGCGCGCTGCGCACCTCGCGCATCCAGCGGTCCGCCGCCCGCATGTCCAGCGGGCGGTACAGCGCGTGCACCCGGAACCCGAGCAGCCCCAGCGCGTAGCCGATGACCTCCCAGTTCCCGCAGTGGCCCGTCACGAGGATGCAGGGCGGGCGCTCGAGCAGCACGCGCAGCGCGTCGCGCACGTTCCCCAGTTCGATGTAGTGCCCCCAGCGCTCGGGCGTGATCCGCGAGGGCGTGGCAATGGCCTCGGCCGCCAGCGAGAACAGGTGCTTGTACGCGTCGATCGACCCCTGCCGAATCTGCTCCTCGCTCCAGTCGGGAAAGCACCAGCGCAGGTTGTCCTCGGCGCGGTTGACGCGTTTGCGGTTGAAGCGCGAGTCGACGAACGCGCCCCCCAGGCCGCGCATCAGCGCCATGTTCCCGTGCACCGGCAGCGCGCCAAGCCCCCCGACCACCCCGCGGATCAGCGCGTACAGGGCCGCGTCCTTGGGCGTCCAGCGGTCGGCGCCCCGGTCTCTCGTCGGAAGGATGGAGGTGTCGACCACGGCGCTCAGCGGCGCGAGTAGAGCCCGGTGAGCGTGTACAGGCGGTTCTGGTTCAGCACCGGGATGCCCGTCTGCTGCGCCACCTGGAACAGCCGGTCGTATTCACGGCTCGCGCGCTCCAGACGGGTGTACTCCTGCACGACGGCGAACGGCGCGTCGATCGGGGGCTGCGGCGGCACGGCGGGGCGATCCCCGAGCACGAGGAAGTCGGTGTCGCCGACGATCTCGTCCTGCACCTGACCGCCCCAGTTGCGGACGATCGCCTTCACGTTCTCCGCCTCGCGCTGCGTGGCCAGGCCGTCGCGGTCGGTGTCGAACGCGCCGAAGACGACGAACTTGTACGACTTCTTCGGGTCGTAGACCGCGTTCGCCAGCACGTCGCCGCTCACCACCGGGTTGCCCCGGCTCGTGCGGATGAGCCGCAGCACGGACGACGTGTCGCCCACGCGGATCACCTCGGCGGTCGCCTTGCCGCGGGGGTACTCGCCTTCGGCGTTCGGGCGGATCTGGCTCGCGTTGTCGTAGATCTCGAACGACATGCCCAGCACGAGGCGGTCGCTCGTGGTGAGGTCGATGAAGGCCTCGTTCGACGCGGCGTTCACGCTCACGATGCGGCCGTCGATCAGCGTCGACTCGTCCTGCGGGCGGAGCAGGTCCTCGCTGCGCTCGGCGCGGAGCGAGTCCAACTGACCCTGCAGAATGAGATTCTGCTCGCGCAGGCGCTCGTTCTGGTCGCTCAGCAGCGCGGTGCGGTCCGCGGCGTCGCGGCGGATCTCCTCGACGCGCTCGTTGTTCGCGCTGATCGTCGAGGTCATGTTGCCGCGGTACGACTCGACCTCCGCCTTGTACTGGTCGAGTTCCGCGTTCGCCGCGGCCAGCGCCTGCTCGAACTGCTGCTGGGCCCGCTGGCGTGCCTCGACCTCGTTGGTCAGGTCGGCCTGGGCGCGCTCGGCGGCGGCTCGGGCCTGGTCGCGCTCGCGCTCCAGACTCTGCACCTCGCTCTGCATGTTCTGGAGCACCGTCAGCGCGGGGCTGGTGTCCCCGCCCTCGAACGCCGCCAGCCGCTGGTCGAGTTGATCCACCGTGGTGCGCTCGGAGCCGGTCACCCGACGCATCGTCTCGCCCAGACGGTCGTTGAGCAGCCCGACGAGCGTCGTGCGGTTGCTCTGAGCCTCGCGGAGTTGCGCCTCGTACTGGGCCCGCTGATCGGGGCTGATGACGTACTGCTGGTCGCTCCGGGCCGCGGCGAGTTCGTTGGTCAGGCGGTTGGTCTTCGCGAAGAAGACGACGCTGGTGACGAACAGGCCGACGGTCGCGACGCCGAGGAGCCCGACGAAGACGAGGGTGCCGGTGTTGGCTGAGGTCTTGGAAGCCATGCGGTTACGGAGTCCTGTGGGGCGGCGGGGGACTGAGGCCGCGGAAGAACGGGGGCGGCCTTGGGCGCAGGAAAAGCGTGTCGGCGGGGCCGAACCGCCCGTCGGTACGGGCGAGCCCGGGTCGGGGTTCCATCCCCAGGGGGCTGCGGAGTGTCGCGTTCCCGTGGGCGGGAGTCAACCGCGACCCACGCGCACGCCGGCTGACGGCGCGAATCAGCGGCGCGGGGAGTGCTTCTCGATCCACCCGTCGCGCTGGACGGCGTACAGGTCGCCGTCCACCGGGGCGCTCATCACCAGGTCGAACACGTTCCCGAGTTCCACCGAGTCGATGATGTCCCCACGGTCCGGGTCAAGCAGCACGAGCCGGGACCCGTCCCACGAGACCAGCCGGCCGTTCACCATCCCCAGAACGCGGCCCGAGACCTCCGGGTTCTGCCAGAGTTTGGCGCCCGAGCCCGCCGCGAACTGGGTCATCCCCTCGCCGGGCACGTGGACGTACAGGCGGCCGTCGATGAACGTGGGCTGCTCGACCAGCGGCTGGGCGGTCCGGACGCGCCACATCGGCTCCGAGCGGTTCGGGCTGAACGCGTAGACCGACTGGTCCGTGCTCGCGATGAACAGCGCGCCGTCGCCCGCGACGGGGTTGTTCACCAGCCCCGAGTAAATCGAGCCGATCGCCGTCGACGAGCCCCGCTCGGGATCAACGAACACGACCTCACCGCGCTGGCTGACCACGCCGATCAGCCCGCTTACTTCGACGGGCACCGACGTGATGACCCCGTTCATCTGGTAGCCCCACTGCTTGTAGGTGCTCGCCAGGTTGTGCCCGAGGATCTGCCCCGCCGCGCCGCCGAACACCGCGATGTCGCCCATGATCACCGGCCCGGTGTTGCACACCACCGCCAGGTTGTGGCGCTCGAGGATGTTGCCGGTCTTGATGTCGAGTTCGAAGAGTTCGTTGTCCGACGCGCTGAACAGCGTGTCGCCCTTCCGCGCGTTCCCGATGAACCGCGTCGTCGGGTTGTCGATCTCGCTCGCCCAGATGTTCCGCCCGGTCGACGCGTCCATCACGGTCACGGTGTTGCCCGTGTCCTGGAACACCACCCGGTCGCCGAAGACGTCCACGAACATCGGCTGGCGCCCGCGCGAGAGCACCGGGTAGCCCTTCCACTCGATCCGGAAGCCCATCCGCTCGTACGGCGTCAGCACCCGACCGTCGGCCTCGACCAGCGGCGCGTAATCCCCTCCCGCCCCCGACGCGGACCCGTCGCTCGTCGATTTGCACCCGAGCGTCGGCGCCACCGCGGCGCCCGCGGCAAGCACACCGAGGAGCACGCGAGCGGTTCTGGTCTTCGTCTGGGCCATGAGTGGGCGATCCGTTCGGGGAAAGGTCGTGAAAGAAGGCGGGCCTGCCGGTTCGCAGTGAGCCGCCCCGCGGTTGCCTCCCGTCGGGCCGGGACGCGGCGTCGCGGAGTATCAAGCCCCCCGCGCACCCGGTCAAGCCGCTCATCCGTCCCCGCAGCATCGCTCGCGGGCGAACGCCGGGCCCGAATCATCCGCACGCGCGATTCCTGCCGATACTCCACGAACCCATGCTGCGCCCGGGTTCCGTCATCGCGCTCGCTACGCTGTGCCTGCTCTGTCTGGGCGCGGTCATGGTCGCGTCCGCCGAGATGACGGTCCGCGCCGACGAGATCGTCACCTTCCGCTCGATCGCCACCAGCGTCTCCGCGACGCACATGCTCGTCGCGCTGGGCTGCATGGTCGTGGTCGCCTTGCTCCCCATCGAGCGCCTCGCGCCCGTCGCCCGCCTTGGCGCGCCGTGGGGCTTCCCGATGCACCGCCTCGCCGTGCTCGCCACGCTCGCCCTCGTCGGCGTGCTCGCGCTGGTGTACGTCCCCGGCATCGGCCGCGAGGCCAACGGCAGCCACCGCTGGATCCGCGTTCCGGTCTTCGGCAGCGCCCAGCCCTCCGAGTTCGCCAAGTGGGGGCTCGTCCTCCTCCTCGCGATCCACCTCGCC